>JACRLS010000002.1:9564-10786 GCA_016235225.1 Nitrospirota bacterium
AAGGGCGTGGCTGAAACCGGGTATCGGCTGGTGGCGAACACCGGACGCCACGGCGGGCAGACAGTCTTTCATCTTCATCTGCACGTCCTCGGCGGCCGGCCGATGCAGTGGCCGCCGGGGTGATCGTCCCGCATTGACAGCATTTTCCCGCGTCTGCTAGAGTACCCGATTGTTTCATCGGTCGTGCAGGTTCCTTCCAGGCCGGCGTCAGCACAGACCCGGTTCAATGCCATTTTCATTGGGTCGGGAGCGGGATTCTCTGTGAGCCAGGGCCTCATTCCGCAGGACATTATTGACCGGATCAAAGATCGCCTCGATATCGTCGAGGTCGTGTCGGCCTACGTCTCGCTGACCCGGGCCGGGCAAAATCTCAAGGGGCTCTGTCCGTTTCACGCCGAGAAGACGCCGTCGTTCTCGGTCAGCCCGTCACGCCAGATCTTTCACTGTTTCGGGTGCGGCGCCGGGGGGAATCTCTATACCTTTCTGATGCGCCTCGAAGGACTTTCCTTCCCCGAGACGGCGCGGAAGCTGGCGCACAAGGCCGGCGTGGAGATTCCCGAGAATTTTACGCCCGGACAACGCCAGACCGCCGAGGTCCGGGAGCGGATTCAACGCGTCAATGAGGCGGCTGCCGCGCACTTTGCGCGGAATCTCGTGGATGCAAGCCACGGGCGCCAGGCGCGGGCCTATCTCGCTGAACGAGGCCTCACACCGGAGACGATCGAGCAGTTTCGCATCGGGCTCGCGCTGCCGGCTTGGGACGGCCTGTTGAAGGCGCTGACGCAGAGCGGCGCGTCCGTGGACGATCTCCTCGCCGCAGGGCTCGTCGTGCAGAAGGATGCCACAGCCGCAAAAGGTGGCCACGCCTCCGGCTGCTACGACCGGTTCCGCCACCGCGTCATGTTCCCAATCTGCGACCTGTCCGGGCGCGTGATCGGATTCGGCGGGCGCGTGATGGCTGACGGTGCTCCGAAGTATCTGAATTCGTCCGATACGCCGCTGTTCTCGAAGGGGCGGACGCTGTTTGCGTTGGATCGGGCTCGCGAAGCGGCGACCAGAGCCAAGTCCCTCATTCTCGTCGAGGGTTATTTCGACGCGGTGGCGCTGCACCAAGCCGGTATCCGCCACGTGGCCGCCACCTTGGGGACGGCCCTCACGCCCGAGCATGTTCAGATGATCCGGCGATTCGTAGGACAGGTCGTGTTGCTCTTCGATCCGGATA
>JACRLS010000078.1 GCA_016235225.1 Nitrospirota bacterium
GGTAGCGGCTCTCTCGCATGACCCCCATGATCACCGCTGCACGATATCCCATCACCGGCCCCCTCTCTGTGATTGCCATCGGGGTCGCGACCTTCATCTGCCTGCCGCTGCTCTATGTCGGCTATCTCGCCCTCAGCGCCGCGCCGGCCCTCTGGCTCCGCCTGTGGAACACGCGCATACCCGAGCTGCTTTGGAACACAGCCTCGCTCGCCGCGGGGGTGGCCGCCGCAACCCTCGTCCTAGGGCTGTCCCTCGCCTGGATCGTCGTGCGGTATGAGTTCCCAGGGCGCCGCATCTGGGAGTGGGTGCTGGTGCTCCCTCTGGCCATGCCGACCTACGTCCTGGCCTATGTGTACGCCTATGTCATGGGCCCCGGCGGCCCGGCTCCGCTGCTCTCCCCGCAGAGCTATGCCGGGGTGACGCTTGTGATGGCGCTCGATACGTTTCCGTTTGTCTATCTCTTGGCGCGCGCCGCTCTCTTGAACTTCAATGTGTCGTTTGAGGAAGTGGCGCGGTCCTGCGGCGCCACGCCGATAAAAACATTATTTCGCGTCACCCTGCCGCTGCTCCGTCCGGCCGTGGTGGCGGGGCTGTCGCTCGTGATTCTCTATGTGGTCTCGGACTTCGGCGCCGTGTCGCTGCTCCGCTTTCAGACGCTCACCTACGGCGTGTATCAACAGTTGACCGGACGGTACGACCACTCGGCGGCCAGTGTGCTGAGCCTCCTGCTGGTGGTCTTTGCCTTCGCCTTCCTGATTGCGGAACGATGGTTCCGACACCGGAGCCGGTTTTACCAGACGACCGGCCGGTACCGGGCGCCCGAGCGCCGGCGCTGCGGCACCCTCGGCAGCCTCTCGGCCACAGCCTATGTCGGGAGCATCTTCGCGGTCTCCTTCGGCGTCCCCCTCTGGTTCCTGCTCGCCTGGAGCGGCGACGCCATTGCGCAGGGCGCGCTGGACAGCCGGTTCGTCGGCTATGTGTGGAACAGCACATTGCTCTCCGGCCTGGCGGCGACCGGGGCAGTGGTGATCGGCATTCCGCTCGCCTATCTGGCCAGCCGGTATCCGTCGCGCCTGAATCTGCTCTGCCTGCAAGCCGCGCACACCGGCTATGTGCTGCCGGGGCCCGTCGCCGCCTTTGCCGTGTTGGCACTCTTTGCGCAGGTCGCACCGTTGCTCTACGGTACGATTGTGGTGCTCATTGTCGCCTACATCGTGCACTTTCTGCCGGCAGGCCTCCAGTCGATGGAACCGGCCATCCAACAGATCACGCCCAATCTGGAGGAAGCGGCCCGGAGTCTCGGACTTGGCCTCGTCCAAACGCTGCGAAAAGTCACCCTACCCCTGGTGCGAACCGGCCTCATCGTCGCCTTGGTGCTGATGTTTCTACAGAGCATGAAGGAACTGCCCGCCAAGCTGCTCTTGCGTCCCGTCGGATTCGACACCCTGGCGGTGCGTGTGTGGCTGGAAGCGAGTGAGGAGTATTATCAGATGGCGGCCCCGTCTGCGCTCCTGATCGTGCTGATGAGTTTGCCGGCGCTCTGGCTCCTCGTCTCCAAAGACTGGCGCGCCGCGTAACAGGACGGACTGACATGTCGATCGGACAGATCACCAGAACCGCCCAGTCGTCGGCCTCAGAGCGGCGGCACGCGCCGGCGCGACGGGTCGTGCTCGAGCTTCGGCAGGTGACTTGCGCCTATGGCCGCAGGCAGGCGGCGATCACCGACGTGTCACTGGCCGCCCGTGAAGGTGAGATCCTCTGCATTCTGGGTCCCTCCGGCTGCGGGAAGACGACGACGTTGCGCGCCATTGCCGGATTCGAACCGCTCCTGTCCGGAGAGATCTACCTCGAAGACACGTTGGTCTCGGCCCCCGGCACGCTGGTGCCCACGGAGCAGCGTCGAGTCGGCATGGTCTTCCAGGAATACGCGCTCTTTCCGCACCTGCGCGTGGCCCAGAACATCGGGTTCGGACTTGAGCATCTGGCGCCCGAGGAACGGGCCGCGCAGGTGCAGGCGATGCTGGAGTTGATCGGGCTTGCCGGCCTCGAACGGCGCTACCCGCATGAGCTGTCCGGCGGCCAGCAGCAGCGGGTCGCCCTGGCCCGCGCCCTGGCGCACAACCCCGCCGTGCTCCTGCTCGATGAGCCCTTCAGCAACCTCGATCCGGACATGACCGGCAAGATGCGCCAGGAATTGGCCGATATTCTTCACCGCACGAATACCACGGCCGTGCTGGTGACGCACGACCATGACGAGGCCTTCGCCATCGCCGATCGCATCGCGGTGCTCAACAACGGCCGGCTGGAGCAATTCGACACGCCGGAGACCATCTACCACGTGCCGTCGACGCCGTTCGTCGCGGACTTCGTCGGGCAGGCGGATTTCATACCCGGCGTCGTACAGAACGGGAAAGTGCTGACGGACATCGGCGAATTCCCGAATCAGCCCGGACTCCCCACCGGAGCGCACGTGGTGGTGATGGTCCGTCCGGACGACCTGCGCATCGCCCCGGCGGCGGACCACGGGGCGCAGATTCAGGCCCGGCAATTTCGCGGCTCCGAGAACCTGTACACCATCGCCTTGCCTTCCGGCCAACTGGTGCACAGCAGCGAATCCTCGACCAGCGTGTATCCGATCGGCACGCAAGTCGAGCTGCGAATCATCGCCACCCATACAGTCCTGTTCGAAGACCACCGGACACAGCCACGGGCCCCAGGTGCCTCACATGGAGACTCTCCCAGCGAGATCCCCGATTCCGCGATTCCCTGTTGACGAGCCTCTTGGACATCTGGCATCGTGGGCACGTTTATGGACGCGCTGAAATCCGCAATTGACTACGGCATCATCGGCCTCCTCCTGGCGCTCAGCGTCTGGGCCTTTGCCGTAGCCATCGAGCGCTGGCTCTACTATCGCCGGGTGGATCTCTCCCAGTTCCCGAATCAGCAGGCCTGCGAGATCACGCTCACGAAGGGGCTGGTGGTCATCGGCACCATCGCCGCCAACGCGCCCTATATCGGCCTGCTGGGCACGGTGTTGGGCATCATGTTGACGTTTCACACGATGGGCACGTCGGGACAGTTGGCGGTGAGCAGCATCATGATCGGCTTGAGCCTGGCCCTGAAAGCGACGGCAGTGGGACTGCTCGTCGCCATCCCCTGCGTCGTCATGAACAACGTCCTCCGGCGGCGCGTCACCGAACTCCTCACGCAATACAAAGTGTCCCGTGGATCGTGAGCTCGATCAGATCAACGTCATCCCTCTCGTGGATGTCATGTTGGTCCTGCTGGTCATTGTCCTGACCACCGCCACGTTCATCACCACCGGGCAGATTCCCGTCGATCTGGCCAAATCCAAGGAGGCGGGCGATCATCGGGATACTCCGCTCATCGTCACATTGACGTCCGATGGAAAGCTCTACGTCAACGATCAGCCCGTTCCCGCTCAAGGCCTGGCTCCGGCCCTCTCGACGCACAACCGAACGACCCTGGTTGTCGTGCGCGCGGACAAGGTGACGCTGCTTGAACGCTTCGTCGAAC
>JACRLS010000079.1 GCA_016235225.1 Nitrospirota bacterium
GAGTTTCTTGGAAAGAGTCGCAGCCATCAATCAAGCAATTAGTCAAACGAATGGCTTGGTGACGGCTAGTCACTGCATCGAGTGGGTCGCGCGCCATAGAAAACCACTTCACCGTCCCAGCGGGTTTCCGTTGACAATTACAACAGATAATTTAGGTCAATTGATGGATATGTGAATTGGGTTGTTACGCCGCCCAACAAACGCTTGCAGCCGATCGGAACGTGTCAATGAGTTTGGGACACTGGCCGTTGGCATTTAGTGTAGAACCTCGTCTGGCGACGTCGTGAGCGTGTGAGGCGAGACGATCACGGTCTCCGATACCACCCCGATCCCCGCAACATTCAGTGCGATCCGTTGGTCATCCGCGGTCGAGATCGTGGATCCTGGGCGATCCTGCGAGGTCGATGATTCCTTCGGCGGGTTAATCCAGACCGCGTGAGGGAGGAGCGGTGGCTGGGGCGGCTTCCTCACGAAGCGTTCCGGGTGGGCGGCATAGGCGGTCAGGAGCACCTGTTGCCGGGCGTCACGCATCGTGGCGGCCCGTCCGTCGTGCACGGCGGCCGGCGTCATCAGCCCGATGCCTGAGTGGTGATGCTCGCCGTTGTACCAGGAGAAGAACCGTTGGCAGAAGACACGGGCGTCCTCGATCGAACCGAACCGCTCGGGGAACTCCGGGCGGTACTTCAGTGTCTTGAACTGGGCCTCGGAGAACGGATTGTCGTTGGAGACCTGGGGGCGCGAGTGGCTCCGCGTCACTCCGAGATCCGCCAGCAACAGCGCCACGGGCTTGCTGGTCATCGACGGGCCACGATCGGCGTGGAGGAACAACTGGCCGGGTCCGATGCCCTGCTTCGCGCAGGTCTCGGCGATCAGCCGCTGTGCGAGCGTGGCTGACTCCCGTGGCGCGACCATCCAGCCGGTCACGTATCGGCTGAAGATGTCGAGGATCACGTAGAGGTGGAAGTAGGTCCACGTCACCGGACCCAGGAGTTTCGTGATGTCCCACGACCACACCTGGTTGGGGGCGGTCGCCAGGAGTTCCGGCTTCTGATAGACCGGGTGACGGAGCTGGTTCCGGCGCTCCTTGACCTCCTCCTGTTCATCGAGGATGCGGTAGAGGGTTCGGAGGGAACAGTGGTACCGGCCTTCATCGAGCAGGGTGGCGTAGACCGTGGCCGGGGCTTGGTCGACGAAACGGTCGCTGTGCAAGGTCGCGAGGACCGCCTGCCGCTCCTCGGACGACAAGGTACGCGGCGGGCTCGGCCGCGGGGCGGGCGCCTTCGCGGCCCCCTGCCCACGATAGAACCCGGACCGGGCGAGGCCGAAGGCGGCACAGGCCGGCTTGATGCCGATCGCCGTGGACAGGGACCGCGTGGCCGCCATCAGGTGCGCCCGCCTTCCTCGGGCGTCTCCAGCGGGAGGCCCAGGATCTCTGAGACTTTTTTTTGCACGTCGATAATGAGCTCGGCCTGTTTCAGCCGCGTAGACAGCCGGGCGTTCTCCTTGCGGAGGATCTCATTCTCCGCCCGCAGCGGATGCCGGGCGGAGGCCTTTCGGCCTCGCTTCTGGGGCGTCAAGGCCGAGAGCACCCCCTCCGTGCGTTGGCGACGCCACGTCGTGAGGTTCGAGGCGTAGAGGCCTTCGGCGCGAAGCAGGGCCCCCAGGCTGCCCCCCGCGGTACAGGCATCGGCCAATTTCAGGATGCGCAGCTTGTCCTCCGCCGTGAAACGTCGCCGTGTCGGCCTGGCAACCACCTCGGGGTCTGGCGGGACGATCACGGCCGGTCGTGGTGAGGCGGTGCCTTGGGGGGACTCAATCACGGGCATTGCCGCCGCCCGCCGAGCGCCTTCGAGTCCTCGACTGGCGTACTTCTGGTCAGCATTCATGAGGGGTGCTCCTCTCCGCCCGCTACTCTAATTGAAGAGAGGCAACGTGTCCCACTGATATTGGCACAGAGGGGACCTGCTAATGATGTTTGGCCCTGGCATCCTCCAAGAGTTGAACAACTGTCTCATGGCCCTTCCGAAGGGCGATGCTGAGAGCGGTATCCCCTATGTAGAAGGCAGAGTTGTCTCCAGAATCTATTCGCGCATTGATATCTGCTCCGGCAGCGATGAGAGCGCTTATGACCTTGTGGTGGCCATGTTCTGCTGCAGCGATGAGTGCCGTGATTCCTACTTTAGACTGGCGGTTGACGTCAGCCTTCTCCGCCAACAAAGTCTCCACCGTGGCAAGGCTTCCATTGCTCGCCGCGAGGATAAGCGGAGTGTACCCATCGATATCCTCTTCATTCAGATCGGCCCCCGCAGCGCGTAAGACTTGAACCATCTCCCGGCAATTGTTTGCAGCAGCCAACATGAGCGGTGTCCAACGTCCTTCGTACGGGAGGTGCATATCGGCACCTCTCCTCAACAAGACCTGGGCTGTTTCAGGATGACACTGCTCAGCGGTCGCTAAGAGCGCGGTTTCTCCTCCGTTGCCTCTGGCGTTCACGTCAGCGCTCTTGTCGAGAAGAAAGACCACCGCTTTTGTTTGGCCCGGTCGAGTAAAAGAGAAGCACGAGAGCAAAGCATCCTGTTTTGCCCGCTAGGAAATGCCCTCCAACAGGTTCATTCATGACTTTGTGCGCGCCCTGGTCAATTGACGTGTTTCATGTCCCCAAAAGCATCACGATACATGAATCTTTTTCCGAATATAGACCGCTCAAGGCGAGCCAAGTCCACAACGCAAGTTCCCTTCTTGAGGGACAGTACAGTGTCCGTGAATTCCCTCCTTACCTGCTATTTCGATTGCCCAACTTGAGAGCCTGCCGTTACTGAGCACGTCATAGCTTGCAGTACCAGAAACGGCAAGGCTGGCAATTCCTGAAGCCTGAGTCAAAGCTTGGGTCGTAGCTTTTGAGATACCACCAAGTATCTTGGCCAAATCAAGCGGCTGACTCTCTGGGCTTTGACCAGGAAGTCCTGTCACTTCGATCTTAGAAATCGGAATGCCCCCAGCGTAATCAATTCCAGCCAGAAGACCGGCTACGGCTCCTCCGACAGCCGCTCCGCGCCATGCCCCTGCGGCAATGCTGTCCCAGCTTCCCGCTCCTCCGGCATACCCAACCGTGGCACCACTTGCAGCGCCTGATACAGCACCCGCTCCAATATGGCTCCCAAAGAATGCCGCGGTCTGCCAGCTCAGTAGGGTGGCTCCTTTGGAGACAGTCCAGGCAGCACCCAGGAGGGCTCCCGAGGCCCCGCCTGCAGCAGTGCCCACGAGCACTCCTTGACTGATATCGCCCCCACTTCTTGCAGCACTGTAGCCCCCCATCGATCCAAGCACCGCTTCGCCTGCCAAGGCTCCCCACCCAACAGCACACCCACCACAGTAGTAGGTGGCCACGGCAGTTCCAGCAACTATCGCCCCAGCCAGCGCATACCGTCCCGACTGGGACTGCGTCATGATCGCGGCGCCGCAGACCGGGCACACGAAAGATACTCCAATCCCCAGCGCCAGCGTTCCGACATCGCCGAACGCGCGCTTGAAGAACTTGTTGATCTTCAAATGCCCCGTCGGATCCGTATACCGCAGCGGATTGTTCCCCACATAGCTGTACCGATTCAAGTCCTGCGGATCGCGGGGATTCGGGACGATCGTATCGGGTGTCGTGAATCTCGCCAGCACCGGATCATAGGTCCGCCATTCGTACCAGTAGAGGCCGGTGGCGTTGTCGAGTTCTTTCCCCGTATATTTGTGGGCCACGTTGACCGGTGTGCCGGGGACGTTGGTTCTTGTCTGGCCAAAGGGATAGTAGGTCAGAGCTTGGACCTGGGTGCCGGTGCTGTCGGTCACCACACTGGTCGAGCCCAGGTGATCGCCGTGGTAGAAGTAGAGACTTGAGCTGCCCACCGGCTTGGCGACGATGCGCTTATCACCGCTAAAGATCATCTTCGTGCAACTGGCTCCATCGCACTCGTACAACTTGCTGAT
>JACRLS010000080.1 GCA_016235225.1 Nitrospirota bacterium
ACAGCACGACATTCTTCACACCGCCGATGCCCGTCTCGTCGGCTTCGACGGATTCCACGCGAAAGCGTTTGCGTTCCGCATAGCGGATATACATGCGCATCAAGTCGCCGGCGAACAGTCCTGCCTCATCTCCGCCCGCGCCCGCCCGAATCTCCACGAAGGTATTCCTGTCGTCACGGGGATCCTTCGGAACAAGCAGGGCGAGAGCCTGCTGCTCCAGATCCCGTCGGCGCGCCTCCAACTCCCGCATCTCCTCCATCGCCAGGGCCCGCAAATCGGCATCGACCGATCCGTCTTTCTGGAGATGGTCGGCCTCGTGCAGTTGCCGGAGCAGCCCTTGATAGACTTCGAACAGTTCGGCCGTTTCTTCGAGATCGGCCCGCTCTTTATTCAGCTTGCGGATCAGCTCCGGCTGCCCCAGCACAGAGGGATCCATGAGCTGATCATTCAGCTCCCGATAGCGACTCGCCGCGGCGCCCCACTTGGCGACCAGCATTGAGTCTTTTCCCTCGGCGGTTTTCGTCTCAGCCATCCCCGTCGACCCCGTCAAAAAAATAAGGGACCCTGCCCCGGGCCGAAGCAGGGTCCCTTGCCATGTTCCACCTTGCCCTTACTTCGTTTTGCGGGCGTACTTCTTCTTGAACCGCTCGACACGCCCTTCCGTGTCCACAATCTTCTGCGTCCCTGTAAAGAAGGGATGACAATGGGAGCAAATGTCGACATGGAGGTCGCCGACCGTGGACCTCGTCAGGAACTTCGCCCCGCACGCACACTTGACTGTCACTTCGTCATACGCCGGATGAATACCCGTCTTCATGGTGCACTCCTCATCACTCCTCACACTCCGAACCGTCATCCCACTGCTCGCCGAGTCGGTGACCGACTCCCGCAGTCGGGCACGCTACCGGTTCATCGACTGGAGAAAGTCCTGATTCGTCTTCGTACCCTGGATCTTGTCCATGAGGAACTCGATGGCATCCATGGTCCCCAGGGGACTCAATACTTTACGGAGAATCCACATCTTATTCAAGCGGTCCCGATCGACCAGCAGTTCCTCTTTGCGGGTCCCTGACTGGCTGATGTCAATGGCCGGGAAGATGCGCTTATCAGCCAACCGACGATCCAGATGGACCTCCATATTGCCGGTGCCCTTAAACTCTTCAAAAATCACGTCATCCATGCGGCTCCCTGTATCGACCAGGGCCGTGGCCATGATAGTCAAGCTCCCGCCGTTCTCGATGTTCCGGGCGGCGCCGAAGAACCGCTTGGGCTTCTGAAGGGCGTTGGAATCCAACCCCCCGGAGAGGACCTTCCCGCTAGGAGGGGCAATGGTGTTGTACGCCCGGGCCAATCGGGTGACGCTGTCGAGTAGGATCACCACGTCTCGCTTGTGCTCGACCAGCCGCTTGGATTTTTCCAGAACCATTTCAGCCACTTGAGCGTGGCGCTGCGCCGGTTCGTCGAACGTGGAGCTGATGACCTCGGCCGCCTTGACTGTCCGCTGCCAATCCGTCACCTCTTCCGGACGCTCATCGATCAAGAGCACGATCAGCACGACCTCGGGATGGTTCTTGATGATCGCTCGGGCGATGGCCTGGAGCAGCATGGTCTTCCCAGTTCGGGGTGCCGCAACGATTAATCCGCGCTGGCCCTTCCCGATCGGGGTGATCAATTCCATCACGCGCGTGCAGTATTCCTCGGGATCGAACTCGAGATTGAGGCGCTCCTGGGGATACAGTGGCGTGAGGTTGTCGAAAAGGATCTTGTCCCGTGATACTTCCGGATCTTCAAGATTGACCTTTTCAACCTTGAGAAGGGCGAAGTACCGCTCGCTCTCTTTGGGAGGGCGAATCTGCCCCGAGACAATGTCCCCTGTGCGAAGATTGAAGCGACGGATCTGCGACGGCGAAATGTAGATGTCGTCCGGACCTGGAAGATAGTTGGAATCGGGAGCCCGCAGGAACCCGAAGCCATCGGGGAGCGTCTCCAGAACGCCCTCTCCGAAAATCACGCCGTTCTTCTCGGTTTGGGCCTGAAGGATCGCAAAGATGAGTTCCTGCTTGCGCAGGTTCGACGCGCCCTCGATCTTCAGATCGCGCGCGACATCATTGAGATCCCCGATGCTCTTCTGCTTCAGCTCAGCGAGGTACATAGTCTTCTCCTTCAACATGACCACGACACAACTCCTCCATTAAGGCACCCGTGGCCCGTCGCCACGACGCGCTCTCGATCGTCACACACTGTCGGGACATCAGTCGATTTCAGTAATGGCACTGGACAACGGCAGGCGGGTTGATGATGTCGATGTTCGGCTATGGCGGTCCTTGTCTTGCGGACCCAAACCGTGAACGGCTCAGCTTCCTGGCTACAGAATCACCGGATTGTAGAGGTTCGCCTAGGAAAGCAATTCGGGAGTGGAGGCGCGTTTTTGCGCTATTGTGATTTCTCGGGAAGCAAGTAAAAACAGTCATATGATAGGAAAGCGCCTTCCCCTTGTCAAGCCCCAAGTGATTTTCAGCACTGTTTTTTCACCGCATCGAGACCCATGCGAGTCATTGCGGTTCCCTGCAGCGTTGTGCTAAAGAAGCCCCTCGTCGATGGCTTGGTTGGCGGTTGGTGGACGGAGAGAGGCGGCCGATGGGCTCCCGCGAAGAAGGACAGACATTCGACCGGCTCTTTACCTTAGCCGAGGCCAACAGCCTTCTGCCTCAGCTCGAAGACTGCCTTGAAGCCGTTCAGCGCGGGAAAACCATCCTCACGCGTACCAAGAAAGAGATCGCGCGCGCCAGCGCGAACGCGTCGTTTGGCGGGGGATCTTCCTCCGGCCCACACTACATCGGTGCGCTCGAACAGGTCGGGCGTCACCTGCACACGGTCCAGGAGATGGGGGTCCTCGTCAAGGATGTCGATATCGGGCTCTGCGACTTTCCCTTCATGAAGGACGGACGAGTCGTCTACCTCTGCTGGAAACTTGGGGAACCGGATGTTCGCTGGTGGCACGAAATCAATTCCGGCTATAGCTCACGGCAGTCGATCGACTGCCTGTAACCCTACTCCAGCCTTTTCCCGAATTCGACTCTCATGAAATTTGTGATCTTGGGATACGATGGACCAGACGGCCAGGCCAAGCGCAAGCTGCACCGTCCCGCCCATCTCGCCAGGTTAGAAGCGCTCGACATGGAGAATCGCGTGGTTCTGGCCGGCCCCCTCACCGATCAGACCGGCAGCCTGATCGTCATCGAGGCCAAGTCTCTCGACGAAGCCAGGACCTTTGCCGAAAGCGATCCCTACACCGTCCATGGCGTCTTCGCCCGGGTGGAGGTCCACCCCTTTCATCAAGTTCTCCCCGTCCTCTCGAACTCCAAGGCCTAACGTACCCTCTGCTCAACTTCGGGGGATTCCTTGGCCGAATCTCCTGGCAGCGCTATAGTCATGGCATGCAGAGCATGATCATGTTCGTTGCGGGCCTGTGGCTTCTCGCGAGCCCCTGTGGCGCGGCTCCGCCGGACTCCGCGGTGACAATCGTGGAGGCCGACGCCACCTACGTGATGGGAGATTCAGATACCCTGACGGGAGCCGAGGAGCATGCCCTCCTTCGGGCCAAACGCAGGGCTGTCGAAACCGCCGGGGTCTATCTTGAGGCGATGTCCGAAGATGTGGAGCGATTCGCCAACGGAAAGACCTCCCGATGGAACTCGCTCGCGATTCGGACTCTGGCCAGTGCCATTACAAAAACCGACATCCTGGAGAAGCGACGCTCACTGGACGGCGATCGCCCGACCTTCTATGTAAAAGTCCGCGTGGCAGTGCAGCTCGATGTCCTGGAATCGGCGATCCGACGCGTGAAGTCGGATGAGCAGCTGGCGGAACATCATCGCCAGCTCGAAGCGGAAAATAGTGAGCTGAAAGCCCAACTCGATCGAGTCCAAAAGGCCGAACGGGAGTCCCCGCAGTCCTCTGACGGCCGCCCCCTGCCCGAGTCCGCGGCCCGCCGGGCCGCCACCTTGCTCCGAACAGCCGTGCAGACCCGAGATCTGCCCACCAAACTTCAGCTGCTTGGCCAAGCGCTTACAGCCAATCCGAAGAGCCCGGATCCCTATGTCGTCAGGGGGCAGACCTACTTGCGGATTGCGAGCCTCACCCACGCGCGAACCGGCGCATCGCCTGATGTGGACTCCTACGTGGAGCAAGGGCTGGCCGACTTCGAGCGGGCCTTGGCCCTTGGGCCATCCAATGGCTGGGCGCTTCTCGGTCGCGGTGATGCACAGACGTGGAAGAAGCGGCCCTCGGAGGCCGCCAAAGACTATGGGCGGATCCTGGACCTGGACCCGTCATTTGAAATTGCGCGCGAACGGCTGATCACCATCCACACCGCCCAG
>JACRLS010000081.1:0-3551 GCA_016235225.1 Nitrospirota bacterium
AAGACAGGAGAGTTTACGCCGGCCATCAGCGGCAGCTTTCGCGGAGAGTCGGATTTTGGCCAGGTGGATGTGCCGCTGGGCACGGTGGCCAAAGTCGTCTTGAAATGAGCTTGGGAGCGAGCCCCTCGGAAGGTATGACGGCAGAGGCATGAATCTCAAGATGGCGCAGCATCATGGAACTTTTTCACATCCCGCCCATAGTTGGGGTCTCTC
Source organism: Nitrospirota bacterium (assembly GCA_016235225.1). Classification (GTDB taxonomy): domain Bacteria; phylum Nitrospirota; class Nitrospiria; order Nitrospirales; family Nitrospiraceae; genus RSF151. Next base: position 214 of record JACRLS010000081.1, read on the forward strand.
CCTCCTGGTGCACAGCTTGGCGCTGTGGGTCGCAGTCGTGGTCCTGGGCGACCTGAAATTGGTGCCGAAGGAGGAGCCCTTTCGATGGAACGTCTCAATGGTGGAGCAGCCGAAGCCGGAGCCCATGGCTGAATCGACGCCGACGCCGGTCACGCCGGCCCCGCTGAAGCCGACATCCGCTCCGGCCACACCGGTTGTGGAAACCGTGGCCACCCAAGTGGTGCAGACCGTGCAGCCGATCCAGCGGGTCGAAACGCGGGCAGTCCGGCAAGAGGTCCAAGAGGTTCGTCCAATCGAGCAAGTCGTCGAACGGACCGTGCAGACCATCGCGCGATCGGTCGAGGCAGTGGACGCTCAGCAGCCGACTCCGCCAGCGGTCGCCCACGGTACGCCGGTCACTGCGGAAGCCCCCGTGGTCGCGGCTTCCCGTTCAGAGGCGGTCGTGCAGGCCAGTCAGCCGGTGGCCAGCGCGGCACCGGCTCCTATCGTCACGGCGACGGCGATCGAGACGGCCACGGCCTCGGTGCGAGAAGTCGTGGAGCCCAAGGTGGTATCGGCGCCGCCGTCAGCCGGCCCAAGCGACGCACCGCTACAGCCGGTGCAGGAAGCCACGTTGCGCCAGGTTCCCACGCGGTCGGGGCCTGTCGCGAAGGCCGACTATCGTTGGATCGGAAATGTCCTTGGGGATCGTATTCGGCAGCTCATGCACTATCCGGCCAAGGCGCGCCTCAATAACTGGGAAGGGCGGGTCATGGTGCGAGTCGTCATTCGCGAGGACGGCCATCTGCACGATCTGGAAATCATCCAGGGGTCCGGGCATCAGCTGTTGGATGAAGACGCATTGGAAATGATCCGGCGGGCCTGCCCGCTGAAGATGAAACATGCGCTGGGGCGACCCCAGGTGACGATCACGGTCCCCGTCGTCTATCAGTTGAACGGCTGAAGAGGGCAGGTCCATGCGGCGACCGGATATGCGGCTCTCCTTCATGAGTCTGGCCATTGTGGTGATGCTGGGAGGTGAAGCCGAAATTCGGAGCGTCGCGCTTGCGCAAGATCGTACGATATCCGTCACAGAGACGGAGAAACGGCAGCGCGAACAGGAACTGCGACGCCAGGTGAAGAAAATCCAGGACGAGTTGCGCGCGTTGGACAAGGAGCCGGCGGGCGTCACGAAATCGGTGGTGCCTCGGAGTGAGTTGTCGGATCAACCGACTCGCAACTTGCGCGAATCGCTGGAGTCGGTCCCGGGGATGAGCGTTCGGCAGGGTGCGGGCGGTCGCGACGTGAATCTCTCGATCCGTGGGTCCGGAAAATAGGCAAGGGGACTGGCTCCCGCCTTAGCCGGAGGCGACGGCGGGTGCCTGTCCCCGTCCGAACGAATGGAAGAAAGGGGACAGGCCCCACGAGGAAGGACGCCCGTCCTCGACTGTGGCTGAGGTCTGTTATGAAGAAAGAATACACGAGGCTGGGCATCTCGGCCTCGGTGATCGGCACGCTCCTCAGCCTCTCGTCAGGCCAGCCCTTGGCCGGAGAGACGGCTGGTTCCTCTCTGATGATGGGGCCGAAGATCGTCGCGAGCCACCAGGTTCGTGCAGTGGTCGGCCCGTCCGTCTTTGTCGATGCCAAGGGCGTCGTCCATCTCACATGGGTTTCGGAAGACAAAGAGATCCGCACGGTGTGGTATGCGAGAACGGACGAGACCGGTGGCAAGCTGGGTCAGGCGGTTCAGGTGAATCGTCCGGACGAGGCGCCCTATTTACGTCAGGAAGCCCCGGCGCTCGTCGTCACTGGCGAGACCGTCTTGATCACCTGGGCGTTGACGCATCCGAAGATCAGTCCGGAGAAGCCGTTCGCCAACGAGCTCCGGCTGAGCCGGTCGACGGATGGCGGACGTTCGTTTGAGCCCTCCATCCGCGTGAACGATGACGAACAGGTGATCACGCATAGCTTCGACTCACTCGCCACGAGTACAAGTGGCGCGTCGTATGTTGCATGGATCGACGGACGGGATGGGAAGAAAGAGCCGGGCACCTATGTCACGCAATCAATGGACGGCGGCCGCTCGGTGGTCAAGAATTTGAAGATCGATGAGGGAACCTGTGTTTGCTGCCGGACGTCGCTCGTCACCGGACCGGACGGGACCATCTACGTGGCCTGGCGTAAAATTTACGAGGGCAACATCCGCGAGACGGTCGTGGCCCGCTCCACGGATGGCGGAGCGACCTATTCCTCGCCGGTGATCGTCGGGCACGATCGGTGGGTCTATGCCGGTTGTCCGCATCGCCCGGCGTCCATGAGCGTGGACCGACAAGGCCGCCTCTTTGTGGTCTGGTACACAGAAGGGGAGGACGAAGTCCCGGCTGTGTATGCGGCCTTTTCGGATGACCGGGCGCAGACCTTTTCTCCCAAGATCAAACTGAATCTGTCCAAGGGTACGTTTCCTGATCACCCGCAGTTGGCGGTCGATGGGGCTGGTCGCGTCGTCGTGGTGTGGGAAGAGCAGTCGCCGGTGCGGAAGGAAGTGGTCATGAGCCGGTCGCTGGATCGAGGGCAGACGTTTTCGGCCCCGACCAAACTCAATGAGAAGAAAAGTCAGACCCCAACGATTTCAATCAACGCAGAGGGCCGCGGGGCCGTGGCCTGGATGGAGCACGCGATGCCGGGGCATAAGATGGTCATTCAGCCGTTCACGCTGCTGTCCGCCCGGCAAGCGGGTCTCGATCAGGAGCAAGGAACCCGTGCAACCTTCTGAGCGTCTCCCCCGGATTGTCAGCGCAAGTCAGCTCGTGGGGCTGATCGTGGTTGCCGTGCTGATGATGGGCAGCGGGACCCACGCCAACGAGGCGCGGGTGTCGCTGAAGATCAGCCGTGTTGCCGCTGGGACTGACACACCCCGGTTCGTCCTCTCCGGGGTGGACGGGACGTCGGTGGATTCAGGATCGTGGCGCGGCAAAGTGGTCGTCGTGAATTTCTGGGCGACGTGGTGTGGCCCCTGTAAGGACGAAATACCGGCGTTGGAACGGCTTCGCCAGGCTCTCGATCCAAAGCAGGCGGCGGTCGTCACGGTCACGACCGATCTTCAGCCGGATGGGATTCGCGCCTTTCTCGGAAACTTGGGCGTGAAACTGGCTGTGCTCTTGGATGTGGAACAGGACGTCTCGAGGTCCTTCATGGTGCGCGGGTTGCCGACGACGATTCTCATCGGCAAAGACGGAAAGGAAGTGGGGCGTGCGATCGGCCCGCGCGCCTGGGATAGCCCTGAGGCGGTCGCACTCATCCGGACGCTGGCGGGGGCAGGGACATGAAACGGCCGTCTTCCCTGATAGCTCTCTCCCTGG
>JACRLS010000081.1:3636-4676 GCA_016235225.1 Nitrospirota bacterium
TTTGAACACGCCCGGACATCGGACCCGGGATCGCACCACCACCATACCAGCCCTTCGCATGCGACTCTCTGTGCCTGGGCCTGCCAGGCCAACCCCACGGCCGCAGTCCTGTCGAGCCTCCCCAGCATGCCTTCTCTCGGCTTGGCGGTGAGCCCCGCGCCCACCGTTCATGTGCTCGCTTCGACGATCTCTCGCATCTTCATCCCCAGCCGAGCTCCTCCCCGCTAATCCCAATCGTCGCCGTTCGCTGTCATCCGTGACTCGTCCTGTGCGAGACGGTGCGTCGTCTTTACGCCTCCGTCCCACGACGGGGCATGACAGCGTGTTGAGCATTCCGCACTCATTCGCGACTCATAGGGTCAAGGCAAAGGAGAGAGGTGTCATGTATCGTCTGAGATCATTGTTCGGCGTTCTCGTCATGGTCGGTTTCATTCTGTGGGTGGGCGCAGCGGGGGCGCAGGACCCTGCGCCGGTTCCGCCGCCAAGCAGTGACAAAGTTCAGCGCAAGCAACAGTTGGAACAACGGCTCAAGGAGATCCTGGAGGAACTCGATTCGCTCAAGGAGTTGGGTGAGGCTTCCAAGGAGCCGACGCCCAGTGTGGTGAAGGAACAAAAGGTTGCGGAGCAGCCCGGCGGCGACGCGGAAGTCGAGCTGAAGGACATGAGCATCATCAGCCGGCGGGTGCAGAAACGGCCGGAGGGGATCAGCTTCTCGGCGACACCGCGCAGCGAGACCGATTCGCAACCCACGCGGCATATGCGTGAAGCCCTGGAATCGCTGCCGGGTGTCGTCGTCCGTCAGGCGAACGGGCCAAGGGACTTCAGCATCTCGATTCGCGGATCGGGGGTGAAAACCACGTTCGCGATCCGCGATCTCAAGATGTATGAAGACGGCATCATCCAAACCCAATCTGATGGTCTCACTCGCATAGACCTCCACTATCCCTGGTTCATGAAGAGCGTGGAGGTCACGCGAGGGGCGTCCTCCTCGCTCTACGACAATTACGCACTCGGCGGGATGGTCCAGTTCAAGACGAGGC
>JACRLS010000041.1 GCA_016235225.1 Nitrospirota bacterium
AACCATGGCGGCACGGTGTGTTCGTCACGCATAACGTGGAAGTGTGAACGCTGAATACGGCAACGATGAACGCGGAAGGATGAAGGATGAATCGGAAGACGGACCGATCCCTTCCGACATTCAGCCTTCATCGTTCAGCCTTCAGCGTTTCCCCTTTCCGCGTTCAGCATTCAAAGTTCATCGCTCCTGAGCTGTAGCCTTCCGCTACACCGGGTCGTCTTGGGCTGTAGCATGAGGCCCTCCGGAAGAATGGTATGAGACATGGGTAATGGAAAATGGGCGATGGACAAGAACAAAACTCTTGTTTTCATTAGCCATTCGCCATTAACCATAACCCATGTACAGGATGGCACCGGCCTTGCTGAGTTCGCATGGGGAAGCCAGTCTTTATGGTACACCCCTGGATATCCGGCCTAATGAGGAAGGAGAGCGCATGACAGATTCGCTGTTTCCTAAGATCTTGGTCCCGGTGGATTTCTCGGCCTGTTCAGAAGAGGCCTTCCGTGTGGCGGTGCATCTGGCCAGGGGATTTCAATCTGAGCTCGTGCTCTTGCATGTGGTGGATACCAAGAACCTTGGCGTCTTGAATACGTTGGGGCTGGCCCTTCCGTCTGAAGAAAAAGCACAATTGAAACGGCTCCGGCACCATGCGAGGCTCCTGGCCCGTCGCCTGGTGACCTCGGGGGCCGTCAAAGGGCTCACGATCAAACGGTTCATCGCCGAGGGGGCTCCCTTTGCGGAGATCGCGCGGTTTGTCCGGAGTGAAAAGATCAATCTGGTGGTCATCGGGAGTTACGGGGGCGCCTATGGGGGCGTGGACAAAATCTTCTTCGGTAGCACGGCGGAAAAGGTCGTGAGAACGGCGGGCTGCCCGGTCCTCACCGTGCCCTTGATGGCCCGTCCGGTGAAATCCAGCGGTGGGGCCGGATCGAAAGGAGCGACGCGATGACGCCGGTGGCGACGAGAATTCTGGTGCCGACCGATTTCTCCGCCTGTGCGCTCCATGCGGAGGACTATGCTCTGCTGCTGGCAAAACCCTGTGCGGCGTCGGTGGACCTGCTCTATGTGGCGGAGTTCGTGCCGGGCATGGATCTCGATTACCCCGTCAACAAGATGTACCTGGAGTCCTTGCAACGGGAGGGACGCGTGGCGCTGGAGAAGGCCGAGGCCCGGTTGGCGGCGGAACGGCTCACCGTACGCAGCCATCAGGAGATCGGCATTCCCGGCTACTGGATCAGTCAGAAGGCAAGGGAGCTCAAGTCCGACCTGATCGTGATGGGCACGCACGGCCGTACGGGACTGCAACATGTGCTGCTCGGCAGCACGGCGGAACGGACGATGAGATTCGCCCCATGCCCGGTGCTGGCGGTGCGTGTGTCGGGCGAAGTGGAGACGGGCAAGCCTTCCGGCAAGGCGGAAGAGCCACCGGCCCTCCGCAAGCTCCTGGTCCCCGTGGACTTTTCGGATTGCTCGTTGGAGGCCGTGGAGTATGTGGCGAACCTGGCCGCACAGTTCTCTGCGTCGGTGACTCTCCTCCACGTCCTGGAGCCGGTCGCCTATGGGCTGGACTTCACGTTGGTCCATGCCGATGACCCGGCTCGCACGAAGATACGCATCCAGGGGCAGATGGCGGAGATGGCGGCCGCGTTACAGCAGAAGAAAGTGACGTCGGCCTCCCAGGTCATCGGTGGGCTCCCGATCGACGGCATTCTCCGGAGCGCCGAGGCGCTCAGCAGCGATCTGATCGTCATGGGAACGCACGGACGGCGTGGAGTCTCCCATCTGCTCCTCGGCAGTGTGGTGGAGGGGGTGGTGCGGCGGGCGCCCTGTCCCGTGCTGGCCGTCAAGAGTCCCAAGTATGAACCGACTGCATCCACGCGGTGATCAGCGACGAACGGAAAGGCGGTGAACACACATGGCTCGGGAACGTGCGATGAATCGAAACGGGGCGCTCAAACGCCCGGCCGGACGAAAGACGGTGCGGAAGTCGGATCCGCCATCGGCCATGCGGGAACCCATTGAGTTGCCGAACGGCATGTGGGAACGCATCAGGCAGAAGGCCTTCGGTCTGTATCTTGAGCGCACGGAAGGGCGTGCGCTACAAGATTGGCTGGATGCCGAGGACATCGTGATGGAGGAGATTCATGAAGCTCGGGAGTGAGCGGGGGGAGACGCCGCTCATCTCCATGGATTCCGGGCTGGCATCTCTGCTGATCCGACTTGAGGAGCTGGCGATAAGCCCGGGATTCCGGGTTCAGCGCCAGGTCGCGTTGATGAGATTTCTTCGGCCGTACGTGAGCGTCGGGTTGGCCGACGTGCTGGCGCCGTTGCCGGAGGAACTCCGGTTGGCGGACCTCTTCATCTACGGAGATTTGTTCCCCGAGGACGGACAGCCGAGTCTGGTAGAGCAGGTGCGGGATACCATCTCCTCACATGTGTCGAATGAGGAGCGGGACTGGCTCGACCCTATCCGCCATTCCTACATGGATCTGTTGGGGATCGTCTCCATGGGGACGCCGCCGGGAGAACCGAGCCTCGTGTTGCGATCGTTGGGCGACGGACAGGAATACCGGGTGCCGGGAGGAGCCTGGAGTCAGGATCGAACCGCGGGCGAGATCCTGCTCACCCGGCTGATTCGACGAGGCGACGCGGCGGTAGTGCCTGAGGTGGCCTTGGCCATGTCCGGGACCGTGGGGCGCGCGGTCTTTGAGTCTGCGAATCAAACCAGGCGCGAGATGGAAGCAAATATGGGGACCTTCGCCCTGGGCGACTGGACAGAGTTCGCGAAACAGCATGGCTATATCCTTGCCTGGAAGGTGGCGGAAGCGCGCATGAAGCTGTTGCTGCTGGCCGAGGCGCGGACCCGGTTCTGCCGGCCTGATGGGCAACCTCTCCTCTATGCGGTGGCGATCTATGAGCACCATGACTCGCACCGTCTGGCGGACGGCCTGTCTCGTCTGGAGGGGTGGAAAGCCGAACAGGCTGAGCTGGGAGGTGCGGAGGGGGGTGCGCACGCGATCCGTTCCTGGGTCCGCTCCTTCCGGGCACAAGGACGTACGGGTGGCGAGCAAGAGATGGTCGTTGCCCGGATTACGCTCACGCCCATGCACCTGATTGTGGAGTGCGATCATGGCGAGACACTGAATACGTTGAAGCATCAGGTGGCGGCGACCTTTGGATTTTCCCTCCATTTTCGAGGCGAGACCGTTGAGGTGCCAGGCCACGACTATCCGGAGATCGATCTGCTTGATGAGGGTGTGCCGTCGCGCCTCGTGGAGATTCCGCAGGAAGAGGAACTTCGGCTGCTGCGTATTCTCTTGGAATCGGTCTATCTTGATTGGGCTGATCGTCCGAATGCAGCCCTGGGAGGAGAGTCACCGCGGCATGTCGCCCGGCATGATGACAAGCGTGCCGCACTCGATGCCTTGATCAAGGGCCTCGAACGGGAAGATCTCGCCGCGCGGCGGACCGGCCAGACTGGATATGATTATAGCCGCCTGCGGGCTCATGTGGGACTGGCGTGAAGAAGGTCAAGGCTGAAGTTAAGGTTAAGGTTGAGGTTAAGGTTTAGGCAAAGGACGGAATATGCGAGAGAAGGCACGAAATGATAGATCCTCACTCAACCTCAACCTTGACCTCAACCTTGTTCTTCAGCGCTGCCGGATCTCGCCGCGGAATATTCTGCAGAGCTTGCTGGCGGTGCAGGCGTATCTGGGTTGCGTGCCGACGGAAGTGGTGCCGGAGATTGCTCGGGCGTTGCAGGTCACGGAGGCCGACGTGGCCGGCGTCTTGTCCTTCTATCCCGATCTCCATCTTCGCCAGGCGGGCCGACATCGTGTGCGGGTCTGTGTGGGGGAAAGTTGCGTGGCCAATCACGGCTCGCGAGTCTTGACCGCGTTGGCCGAAGAACTCCGGATCGGGCTCGGGGCCACGACGCCGGACAAGCGATTCACGCTCGAACGGGTCTATTGCGTCGGCAACTGTGCGGTCTCGCCGACGGTCGTGATTGATGAGCATGTGCACGGGCGGGTCATGCCGAGTGATATCCCGGCGTTGTTGGCGCCATATAAATAGTCAACTGACCACTTCTTCCCCCATGACGACCCGTCTCTACATCTCCAACGACACCTCCGCGCGAGCCGCCGGCGCGGACCGTCTGGCCGAGGCCTGGGAGCACGATGCGCTTGTGGAGCTGGTCCGCACGTCGTCGCGGGGCGCGTTCTTTCTGGAGCCGTTGGTCGAACGCGATGGGCCGGATGGTCGTCTGGCCTGGCCCCTCGCCAGGCGGGAGGACCTCGCTCGTATCCTGGCCGGACAGGGCGGCGTCGCGATCGGGAAGAGTCCCTTCCTGGCACAACAGCATCGGATCACCTTTGCCAACTTCGGGCAAGCCGCGCCCTTGTCGCTCACCGACTTTCGGGCGCACGGCGGGTGGAGCGGGTTGCAGCGGGCCCTGTCGCTTGATCCGCAGGGAATTATCGATGAGCTGACAATCTCCCGCCTCCGCGGCCTGGGCGGCGCCGCCTTTCCAGTCTGGCGCAAGTGGCAGG
>JACRLS010000042.1 GCA_016235225.1 Nitrospirota bacterium
CAGGCAGATGCGCGACCGCAGGCCCCGAAAAACCAGAGGCGTATCGGGGACCCGTTGCTCTTTCCGATGCAACGGGTGGTGAATACGTTGAGGATTTTTCGGGGCCGAGAACAAAGCAGATGCCTGGGCATCATTCGCCGCAGTAGAAAGGTCAATGTCGGACAGGCTCCTAGACCCTCTACAATTTCCGGAAGAGGGTTAAATTGATCCCGGAATCATCGGGGCGAACATGGAACGGATGATGTGCTGGCCCTCGGGCGAGCGGGCGAAGGCGAGGAACGCCTCGGTGAGTGAATCCCGCTGAGTGGAGGTGAGAAAGAGTACCGGTCGTCGGAGCTTGTAGCGCCCGTTTTTGACGGTCGGTTCGCCCGGCTCCACCCTGTCGATTGTCAAGACCTGGATTGGCGCGCCGTCTTCCTGGGCTTTGAGCGCCGTTGCGAGAGACAGGTAGGTCACGGCCCCGTCCTTGCCCGATACCTCGCTGAGGGCACTCAAGTCCGACCGGATGATCTTCGCCGAACCTTTGAGCAGACTGGGAAGCCCCAGCGATTGTTCCAACGCGGCGGTGAGGTTCCGGTCAGACGGTCGTTGGATGACCTCGACCTTCGTATTGGCCCCGTCAAGTTCCGACCACCGGACGATCTCGCCTGAGAGCAGTGCCGCCACCTGAGCCGACGTCACTTCCTTGATCGGGTTCGTAAAATTGACGACCACAGCGATGCCGTCCCAGGCGACTTGGGTCGCGGCGAGCGTCTGGTCCGGCAGGCCTGTGACGGCAATCTGTGCCTGGCTGGTCTTCACCATCTCGACGGCTTTCAGGTTTCTGTCCCACTCGAGATCGATTGCGGTGCCGGGATGACCCTTCTCGAAGGCGCGGGCAAGGTCTTGCACCACCGGCTGTTCAGGACCCTGGCCGACGATCAGGAGATGACCGGTCACTCCGGCCGTAGCCTGGTGGGCCAGACTCAGAGAGCCGAGCAGTATCAACAGGTGTATCCGCAATGGCCCTCTTCCCCCGCGCCTGCCGTGCATGGTCGTCCCTCCTCGATCAGTGACTTTCTTTCAGTATACAGGACGAATCGCGTGAAGAGGATTCGAACGCCTGGTCTAATCAGGTTCTAATGATGGCTGAGCCATCACGGCATGGTGTTTGCTGATCCTGTCAAGAAGGAGGATCTTGCCATGATGATCTTGGATCGACGGGAAGACGACGCCTTGCACTATCTGTTACGTCTCATGGACGAGGCGGCTGTCCAGCCTCGAGCCACGGCGGATGTGAGTCGACTGTCGCGGGGGAAGGACGGCCGCATCGTCGTTCCGGTTGAATTGGACGCAGCTGAGCCCTCCATCCCGCTGGCCTTGTTGCTGGCCCATAAAGCCGAGCAGGTATACAGGCAGACCGGATGCCGGTTCCTGGTGGCACAGCGTCCATCGCAGGACCCCACTCACGGGACCAATCTCTGGGGGAATGATCGATGGGATAGACTACCGTGAGCGGTGAAGCGTAAAGGGTGAGGAGTAAGTGGTTAGGGGTGAATGGTCCCTGACCACTGACCACGTGTCTGTCCGCTTACCGGGCTCTCTGTGTGAGGAGGCGGATATAGGACACGACGTCTCTCATCTCTTGTTCGTTCAGCCGGCCTCTCCACCCGTGCATTTTGCTCATCGCGAGACCGGACTCGATCGCCGTGACCATCTGCTCATCGGATCGACTTTGGATGATGGGCGAGTGAAAATTGGCCGGCGGAATACTTTCCTCCTGTGCAAACGGCCCGTCGCCCCACCCTCCGGCTCCATGACAGCGCGCACAGTGCCGCTCATAGATGGTCTTGCCGGCCATCACGTCCCCCCCCAGTTCCTGCGACCGGACCGGCTCAGAGAAAGCAAGCAGGAGCAAGGCTCCCGTCATGGTCATGAGAATGTCGTGGCGAATGGACGGACGTGTCATAGCCAGGCTCCCTTCTGATCAGCTCTTCTTCGTCGTGTGGGCCACGAAGCTGGTATAGATCTGCTGGACGTTCGTACTGCTACAGGCCGGGCACTTCACCGGCCCCGCGCTGCGTTCTTTCAGCGTCAAGACGATCAGCGATTCCTTGCCGCAGTCCAGACATTTGTAATCGTACATCGGCATAGCATATTCCTCCCAAGGTTAAGGTTGAGGTGTAGGTTCAGGCTTGGAGTAAGTCTTACGGATCAAGCAAGTGAGACCGTCGCTAGTTCCTCAATCCTCAGCCTCAGCCTCAGCCTTAGCCTCAACCTTAGCCTCAACCTGTCTTGCCGCTGTCCGTTCTCCCCACCTGGCGACGATGGTTGCCATCTCCGCAACGCGACGGGCCACTCGCCCATAGAGCGTGTTCTCCGGATACGTGCCGTCCGGTTGGCGTTCGCCCGCCGGCACTCCGGTCAAAAGCTCCAGCGCCTCCTCCACCTCGCTGACGGCATAGACTCCGAACTCACCGCGTTCCACAGCTTCGACCACATCGCGGTTGAGCGCGAGATGTCTCGTGTTCCGCAACGGGATGATGACACCCTGGTGTCCCGTGAGGCCGCGGGCCTGACAGGAGGAAAAGAAGCCTTCGATCTTTTCATTGACCCCGCCGATCGGCTGAATTTCTCCGAGCTGGTTCACCGATCCTGTGACGGCCAGCCACTGACGCACGGGCGCTTCCGCCAGGCTCGAAAGGATGGAGGCCAATTCGGCCACGGCGGCGCTGTCCCCCTCGATCTCGGAGTAGGCCTGCTCGAAGGTCAGGGTCGCCGACAGGGCGAAAGGTTGCGTGCCGGCAAACTTGCCGGCGAGAAAGCCGGCCAGGGTCATGACGCCCTTACTGTGAATGGATCCGGCCATCTTGGCTTCCCGCTGAATGTCGATGACGCCCTTTGTCCCGACGAAGGTCCTCGCCGTGATGCGGCAGGGCCGGCCGAACGCGTAGTCGCCGAGGAGATGCACGGACAGTCCGTTGACCTGTCCCACGACCTCGTGATCCAGATCGACGAGCAGGGTGCCTTCCTTGATCTCGTCCTGAATCCACTCCTCGGGCAGATTGACCCGTTCGCGTCGTTTGGCCACCGCCATGTCCACGTCATCGCGGGAGACGAAGTAGCGATCATGTTTGCGCGCCCAGAATCCGGCCTCGCGGGCGACATCGCTGAGCAGGCTCATGCGCAGCGAAAGGCGGTCATGCCGATCCGCCAGGCGCATCCCCTGTCGGATGAATTCGGCCACGGCGTCGGCGCGGAACGGCGGAAGATGTTCATCGCGGCAGAGCCGCGCCAGGAAGCGGGCGTAGAGCAGGTCCTGCGAGTCGTCTCGCGGCACGTCCACGTCGAAGTCCGCTTTGACCTTGAACATCTTCGGAAAGTCTTCCTCATAGGCCTGGAGGAGATGGTAAATATAGGGCGGGCCGATCAACACCACTTTGGTCTCCACCGGGATCGGTTCCGGTTTCAAGCCGCTGGTTGAGAACCCATAAAACTCCCCGGGATCTTCGATTTTGACGGCGCGCGTCTTGATCACGCGCTTCAAGGCATCCCAGGCGAAGGGCTGGCGCAGGACATCCGTCACCGACGCGGGTCTTGATGACGCGCTTCAAGGCGTCCCAGGCGAAGGGCTGGCGCAGGACGTCCGTGACATTGAGAATCACGTAGCCGCCGTTGGCCTGATGGAACGCCCCCGCCCGGATTTCCGTGAAGTCGGTGAAGACCACGCCGAAATGCGACTTGCGTTCAATCTTTCCGATGAGGTTCGTATAGGTGGGGTGCGATTCATCGATAATGGGGGCACCGCTTCCTGGTGTGCGTTCGACGACGAGATTGACCTGGTAGCGTGTCAAGTCGGCCTGTCTGCCGCCGACCTCGAGTCCCAAGATCGGGATCGCGGGCGTCTCGCGGTGCAGGAAGTCTTTGTAGTTCGAGACGATATCCTCCTGGACCCGCTCCAGATAGTCGAGCACCGGCTGGAGGTCATGAAAGGTCTTCCGCAGCAGCTCGAAGCGGCTGTGTGACACGTAGCGCACGACGTGGCGGTCCATCTCGCGCAGGCGGTGCTCGGCCTCGTGGTCGAGGGCGTGGATGCGAGACTGAAATTCTCGAATCTTGCTCTCCATCTCCTTCCGCGCCTGGGTGATGCGATCTTGCTCCGAGTCGGAGAGCTGTCCCATCTCCTCGTCGGTCATGGGGCGCCCGTCTCGAATCGGCACCATGGTGAATCCCGTCGGCTCATCCTGGAATCCGAAGCCCCGGTCCCGAGCCTCCTCGTGCACCGCCTTGAACAACGCCTTCTTTGTGCTTTCCGTGTCCTCCATCAACTTCGCCCGCGCCTCGAGATACTTGGAACTCTCGAAGGCGAGCGGGATCTCCCGCCGCAAGGACTGAATCAAGGTGGCCATGGCGACTTTGAAGCTCCGGCCCTGGCCGGCGGGAAAGGCGAGACAGCAGGGCTTGGAGGGATCCAGAAAGTTGTTCACGTAACACCAATCGGACGGGGTGGGGGCGGCTTGGGCCACGCGCGTGATCATTTGTTTGATCACGCCCCACTTCCCTGTGCCGATGGGGCCGGAGGCGTAAATGTTGAAGCCGTGCGATTGCATCGAGAGGCCGAACCGCAGGGCTTCGATCGCGCGCTGCTGGCCGATCGGCTCTTCGATGGGTTCCAACTGGCTCGTGTCGGCAAACCCCAGTTGGTCGGGGTGGACTGTCGGGGTGAGCGCCGACACCGGCAGCCTCCATTTGTCGATCAGGGTCACGGGATCACCGGGATTGGATTGACGGTGGTGGCCTGGAGCCCCTTGTCTCCCGGCTCGGCATTGAATGCCACCTCAGTGCCGTCTTCGAGGTCTTCAAAGGTCATCCCATGGACGGCGT
>JACRLS010000043.1 GCA_016235225.1 Nitrospirota bacterium
CGTCGCCGCCCAGGCCCTCGCGATGTCACTGCCTTCGGCAATGACGACCGGGCTCGCCTGGAAGGTAGCCCAGGAATTGGGCACGATCATGATAAAAAATGCGAAGACGTTGAGGAGAAAACCCAAAAAGATGTGAAAGGTCTTCTTCCCCCCATCCTGCATCGCGTCCCACCCGTACCAGTACAGGTACAGCGTGGCCGTCTCCAACAGGAACAGGAGACAGTAGACGATAAACGAGGGGAAAAAGGTGTCGGTCAGACAGGCCATCAACTTCGGATAGAAGCTGATCAGCAAGAACAGCAGAATCCCGCCGAACAGCGCGGTCGTGGCATAGGAAGATGTGAGGAGCTTGGTGAACTCCTTCGCCAGCTTGTCATACCGCTTATCCCCGCTCTTCCAGCCGACGATCTCGCAGACCCAGGCGAAGATCGGCACGCCGAGGACGAATCCGGCGAGGAGCAGATGCAACTGTGCGATGACCCAGATGATATTCCGACTGCCCATGAAGGGCACATCCCGATAGGCCACACTTTGGGCGGCGGTCGTCGCATCTTGCGCGAGCGCGAGCAGGGGCGCACCACAGAGGGCCAGGAACACCGCCATGCCCGTGAGCAGCAAGGATCGGCTTCCCACTGCCCGAGGGACCCACCCGAGAAGGTTGCGCAGTCGTGTCATAGGTCTCTCCTTAGCCGTCATGAAGGCGCTTACGGTTTCGGCGCCTCGGCTTTGGCGGGAACGGGCGTCGGCGCGTTGGCAGGAATCGACGCCGGACCCGGCGCGCCCAGCTTCGCCGTAGGAGCCTTAGCTCCACCCTTGGCTCTTGCCTTCTCCGGTTCTTTCGCTTCTTCCGCCGCCTTTGCCTCCAACGCCTTGATCGCGTCCTCGGCCTTGGCCAGCAACTTATCTGTCCGATTCAGCGCGTCAATGGGCTTGACGGGCGGTGCGATCTTTGTCTCCGGCTTTTGGTAGAGTTCATGGACATGGGGCGTGGTAACCGGCATGAAGCCCCAGAGCAGGAGCACCAGAACGACGCCCGTCAGCGTAAAGACCGTGAGCAGGAGCGGCTGGTCAGCCGGCACTCGAGACAGATCCCATTGGCGTACAAGCCCCTGATAGGTCGAGTCCGTCGGCCGACCGGCAGCCAACTGCCGCCTGATCATCCGCCCAAACAAGGAAAGACCGATCATGAGGAGGAGCAGCAGCGCCAGCGTCGTGGGGACGCTCCAGAGCACCAGTTCGATGCTGATCTTTTCTGCGATCGGGACGGCCTTCAAAAACTCCATGATCCAGGCGGTGACCGCCTTGGCGCTCTCTATTACAAAGCCCATGGCGAAGTAGGTCAGCGTGCCATAGATCGCGATCAGCAATGTCGCCTGCCACCAGAGGGTGAGACCCAGCCCATCGGGCGGTTGGGTGCGCAGCCGCTCCAGAAAAACTGTTCCGGCGGCCACGCCATAGGCCCAGATGTCAATGGGGATGGAGAGCAGCAACAGGAGCCCAAGACCCGGCATTTCCCAGGGGTGCAACCCAGCAGCCAGCAACAGCAGGCCGACCACGAGTTTGATCGGAACCGCCATCCAGAAGGCCGGCCAGAACACGGCCAGGCCGAGTTTCATGGGCGACATAGGCTCGCTCACTGAGACACCCACTCTTGAAGGCTGACGGCTGACGGCTGAAGGAAGAACGAGCCCTGAACGGTTGCCCTGAATTCAGCGCTCATCGTCCACCGTTCAACGATCAGTCCAGGAACTCTCGGTTGATGATGGCCGACACGGTAAACACGAGAATCCCGATCATCACCAGGATCCAGCCCACGAGGGCAACCGGCCGCTTGAAGATGTTCCGCTCGGGGCTGCGATCAATGAAGGGGAGCGCGGCCAGCAACGCCATGAACAGGCCGGGCAAGGCGATCGCCCCGAGGAACTGTCCGAACTCTCCGGCGAACATCTTCAGTCGCAGCAACTGGAAGAGGAACAAAAAGTACCATTCAGGCTCTGGATGGTACTCCCCGGGGTCCGGCGTGGCCTCTTCGAGCAGCACCACAGGTTCGATAAACGCCAAGCTGCAGATCGTCGCAAACACCGCCCCCATCGCGACGATGTCCTTCCAGATCTGGCGAGGGAAGAAGTAATCCGTCTTGGCCTTCAGTTCTTCATCGCTCCCACGGAAGGGTCCCGCTGGACCGGCTTTTCTAAACAGGAAGATGTGGAGCCCGGCCAGCCCCATGAGGGTGGCCGGCAACACCATGACGTGAATCACAAAAAATCTGCTGAGCGTCATCTGCCCCGGCGTGGGACCGCCCTTGAGGAATCGCGCCAGGAAGTCGCCGACGACGGGGGTCTTGTCCATGATTTCGACGCCGACCGTCGTGGCCCAGTAGGCGCGCTGGTCCCACGGCAAGAGATAGCCCGTAAACCCGAAGGCCATGACGATCCCGAAGAGGGCCAGGCCCGCCAACCAGATCATCTCTCTGGGCTTCTTATAGGCGCCCCAGAGGAACACCTGCGACATATGCGCGAAGACCATGACGACCATCGCGGTTGAACCCCAGAAGTGGTAACTGAGCAGAAACCAGCCATAGTCCACTTCATGGATGATGTACTGGGTGCTGGCGTAGGCGTGATCCGCGCTCGGAACATAGTAGAACATGAGCAAGATGCCGGTGACCGCCTGCATGATGAAGATGAACAGCAGGCAGGAGCCGAACACGTAGGCCCAGCGAGACCCACCGGGCACCGGCTCATTGAGCATCTTGGCCTGAATCTTCTTCAGGCCGACGCGCTCATCCACGAACGCGATGATTTTTTCAATGGCGGTGGGCGCTGTCGTGCTGTGACCGTCCATCAGACAATCCGAGTTTGGGTTTTGGTTCCGGCCTTGAATTCCATATCGATGATTTGAATGTCGCCGCTCGCCGAGATCTTGATCGGAAGCGGGTCGAGCGCGCGCGGAGCCGGGCCATCCAGCACTTTCCCCGTTTGGTCATAGATGCTCAAATGGCAGGGACACAGGAACACCTGGCCCAGCACTTTATGGGACCGCCACTTGAACCCGCACCCCAGGTGCGGACATTTGCCGGAGTAGACGACGAAGGGGACATCTTTCTTGTTGGTCCAAATGTGCCGGCCCGAAGCGTCACGGAATTCCATGTCCTTGCCATGATAGATCTTGTCGAGCGTCTCCGGCTTCGCCTTCAAGATCCAGACGTTCTTTTCGACCTCAGCCTCGGGCATGAAGGCTTCTTTGACTTTCTTTTTGTACTTGAATTGCACGCCGACGTCGTCGGCCTTGATCTTGCCGACATTGCCGACCTTGAGCCATGCATTATCGAGGGGCGCATACATCGGCTTCATCAAGTACTTCAGCACGGGGAAGGCCAAGGGCAACCCGATGACCAGACCGATCGCCTGCGTAAAGTTGGCGAAAAACGTCCGCCGCTTGACGTCTTTCTCCAGCTCCGGGACAGGGACCAGCACCTCCCCGGACTCGACGTGCACCTTCTCCTCCAGGTGCGCAATCTCCACATCGTGGATGGTCACGAAGTCATCCCGCTTCAGCGCCGGAAGCTGATCCATCTCCGCCGAATGGATGCGGAGGCGCACCAGCGCATCCGTCACTTCCTGCACGCGGGCCATGGGCACCTGCCGCTCAGGAGACGTGGCCCCATTGCCGACCACAATATGGCTGATCTCGAGCGAGAGCGGATCGACAATGACCCGAGTGACCTCGCCGATTTCGCGATCGGTACAGGCGACTTTTGATTTGAGCTTCGGCTGGTTCACGGGACTACTTTTTCTTGATCGGTTTCGGAGTCGGCACGGAGGTGTTCTTCAATCCTGACAGCCAGGCGGCCAGAATGTCGACGTCCTTGTCATCCATGACTTCTTTATACTTATCCGGCATCTTCTTTTTTTCGTATTCCTTTTCGAAACCCTCAGCCATAAAGCTCTTCGGATCCAGAATCTTGGCTGTAATGTCCGCCGCAGCCATGTAGCTGCCGATATTGTCAAGCTCGGGGCCGCGCTTCTTCCCGCCCTCGCCCCTCAACTTGTGGCAGTTGTAGCATTCCTGGTCCTGCCAGATCGCGAAGGCACGCGCTTCAAGATCTTTCGCATCGGTCGGTATGCCGGCCGCGGGCGCTCCGCCTGCAGCGGGGGCAGCCCCGCCTGATGCGTCAGGCAGATCCTTGCTGAGATTCTTCAGTCGCTCGGCAATCGATTTGGCCTGCTCTTCCAGGCCCTTGGCCCTTGCCAGCAGCTCTTCTGTCTTACCCTGCTCGGATAACTTTCTTTTCGGTTCCAGAATCCGGTTGATTTTGCCCTTTTCGTCCTCAGGATCGTACTGGGGCCACAAGGAGGCGCCGGTGATGTACGCAACCGACAGGACGAGATAGAAGGCCAGAAGGCCGATGACCGCCTTGAGCCCGCTGAACGGCGCAACCGACGGGGCATCCAAGATGCTGAACACCAGGGTCCCGAGAACGGCATAGGCGACGAACATGAGCTGGAAGATTTGCGGAAAGTCCAAGGCGCTGGTGACACCAAACAGGATCCCCCCGACGACGAGACCTCCGATGATTTTCTTAATCACGTGTCCCCCCACCCAAGATGATGCCCGCTCCTCTCACCCGCGCCTACTTGGCGCCCGCCGGAGCGGGGTGGCCTTCCGGAGCATGGGCTTTGGAATCCGGGGCGCGCAGCGTAATGATGATGGCGAAACTGACGACGGCATAGAAGGCCAGAGTAATCCCGGTGATCCACCAGGCCGAATAGGCCAGCGTGGGCGTAAAGGATTCAGCGCTGAAATCAGGAACCAGATTGTACGTGTGGAAGTATTTCCGCACCAGAGAGCGGACCGCCCCCATCAGGCCCATGGTCCAAATGGCGCTGAAGGCCAGAAAGATCAAGACAAATTGGGACACGAAGTCGATTTTACCCCACACGATCGTGCCCTGCTTGATCGCGCGGTTATAGATGATGTAGTTCACGATTGTGACGAACACCAGCGTAAAGGCCGCTGAATTCTTTGCCGGCATGAGCGCCAGCATCGTATAGGCTGAAGGGAGCTCCAATTCCGGCACCAATTTGGCCCCGGTCGGCACGAACCCGTGCGGAGTCATCCAGATGGCGTTCCCGACCACGACCATGAGGAACCCGACCTTGATCACGGTGCGGGACGACACCGTCCACGGCAGGAAGCGCCCCAGAATCACCGGTAGCAGAACCAGCGGAACCAACACCCCCAGCGACGCGGGGTCAGGCACAGGAAACTTATCCCATGTGATGGTCATCACAATCGGCAACACGACCATGACCAACGGGGTCAGGACGGTCATGCGGACCCGCTCCACCCCCTCGATCCGCTTCATACTGAGCCAGATATAATAGTTACTGGCCAGGAAGATGAGCCCGATCATCGCGCCTTGCATCTCGAAAAACATCGAGAGCTGATCGGCCATCATATAGGGGCAAATCGAGGCATCGTAATCGCACAGCTCATAGGCCAGCACGTAGCCCATAAAGGGCAGTCCCAGCAGCGCGCCGACGCCGATCAGGTTACCGACGAATCCCATCCAATCGTAATAGGAGCGCTCATCCTCGGTCTTTGAGCCCATATACATGTAGGCCGCGATCAACCCGGCGATGAACCCACCGAAGGTGACGTTCCCCACGAGCCGGTGGAGATTCAGCGGCATCCAGCTGTAGTTGTTGACCTTGTCCCAGAGTGTCGCAGCCTGGATAAACTCAACGATCGAGGCCCCCTCTGCCTTGGCCGGCGTATTCATGAATGAGGTCGGCCCGTCAATGACAAACAACGTAATGGTGCCGATGAGGTTGAGCAACACTCCCAGCCAAATATGCCGCGCCTTCTTCGGCCCCTTCCATGCATCCCAGGTGTAGAAATAGGTGTACAGGACGATGGTTTCGGCGATGAAGAGCAGCGGATAGATCAACGCGAAAATCAGGAAGAAATGGTTGATCAGCCAGGTGGTGAATTGCGGATAGGTGGCGAGGAGCACAAAGATGAAGAGCCCGCCGGTCAGCGCCGTCATACTGTAGAGAATGACCGTGACTTTCGTCACCTCTTTAGCCAGCCGGTCATACCGCGGATCCTGCTTGCGGTAGCCCAACCACTCCGAAATGACGACGAAGATCGGGGCTCCCAGAATGAAGCCCGCAAACAGGATGTGGAGCTGGGCGACGATCCAGACCGCCGTGCGATTCCCGGTATACGGAAACTCGCCGACGGGCGCATTCGGAACCTGGGCGTAAGCTGCCGACGCACCGACCGCCAAGAGCCCGAACAGCATCAGAAGACTACGGTGCCAGGTTTTCATGGTGTCTCGCCGCCCTCCCCCTGAACTCGAATTCAAAATTCCAGAATTGAAATTTCAAATTACGTCACTTGCCCGCCGGAGCTGCCGGAGCCGGAGCTGCCCCACCCGCAGGAGCCGCACCGCCTTCAGCCGGTGGAGCCGGAGCCGCCGCGCCGGCGGAACCGACCGGCACCCATTCCTTCTTATTCGCATCGTATTCTTTCCCGCTTAACCCGAAATTCCGCTCGAACGCGACCAGCTTCCATCGATCCTCATCGGAGAGCTTGCTCTTCCAGGCCTTCATCTTCGTGTTCGGCACGCCCTCGGAAATACGCCAGAACCACACGGAGTCCGAGTACAACTTCATCCGATCCGCCACACGGAAGTCACGAGCACCCGCCTTAACCGGCTTCCCGTCTTTGCCGTGGCAGCTCGCACAATTGACGTCGGGATTCTTCGCACCGATGAAGAGCTCCTTCCCTTCCTCGACAATCTTGGGATCCGCGAACCAGCCCGCCGGCATGTGCTTATCCGCATATTCCGCCGGAGGCGCCGGAGGCGGCACGATCGGCCCTTCACCGCCTTCACCGCAACTCACCAGAGTGAACGCCAACCCGGCGCTCCCCACCACCATCACTGCCGAAGACAACCACGTTAGACGCTTCATGTTGATGTTCGCTCCTTTCATGACTTCCTGCTCTTCTTCTCTCGTCAGGCCCCGGATTCCCGTCTGTCGTGATCCTGTGCAAAAAAACGCTCTTGCCCTCACCCCTGGCGGGAGCAAAAGCGCCAATCATCCAGGTCCCTGCGTCCGCCTATCGCCCCTCTCGCTTTCGTTTCGATCCCTTCCCTCCCCCGTGATCTTTCCCCCACTGCCGCACAAGCCTTCGCCCGACTACGGCTGCAATCGCCGCAGCGCCCAGGCCGAGTCCGTAATACACCCAGACCGGAGAGCCCATCGTCTCAACCGGCACGCAGCCGGTCCCGAAGTCGACGCGCAGCCGGCGTTCGGTCTCCGTGTCCTTGGGATCGAACTCAATTTTCCTCTCCTGCCGATCTTTACCGGCCTCGATGAGGAGGGGATCACCGACATTGTCGTTGTGAAGATGGAGGGTGGTCTTATAGTGGCCGCTGGCATCGGTGTAGACAGTCGCTCCCACCGTGACACGGGTGTCCTTGACCAGGACTTCGGTCTCAGCAACAGGCTTCCCATCGGGGCCACACACATATCCATCGACCGTAAAGCGATGATCCGCTTCGTGCATGGC
>JACRLS010000044.1 GCA_016235225.1 Nitrospirota bacterium
GATGCCGGGCCGGATCGCATCGAGGTCATGTCTCGGGAGACGGCCGAGTTGTGCATTCGCGCCTTGGCGCAGACGGACATTCCCACGCTCGACATCACCGGCGGCGCCCCGGAACTGAATCCCCACTTTCGCTGGTTGGTGAAACAGGCGACGGCTTTGGGGCGACACGTGATGGACCGTTGTAACCTCACGGTGCTCTTGTTGCCGTCACAGGCCGATCTGGCTGAGTTTCTCGCACAGCACCGCGTCGAAGTCGTCGCCTCGCTCCCCTCATACCGTGCCGCTGGGACCAACGCGCAGCGGGGCGACGGCATCTTCGAGAAATCCATCGAGGCGCTGAAACGGCTCAACCGTCTTGGTTTTGGCGTCGAGGGCAGTGGCCTGCTCTTGAACCTGGTCTACAACCCGGTGGGTGCCTTCCTCCCGCCAAAGCAGGACGCCATCGAAGCGCAGTTCAAGCGGGAGTTGGACCGGACCCACGGCGTGACGTTCAACCGCCTCTATACGATCACGAACATGCCCATCAGCCGCTTTCTCGAATTTCTCGTCGAGAGCGGCAACTATGAAGGCTATATGGAGCGGCTCGCCAACGCCTTCAACCCCTCAGCAGCGGCCGGGGTTATGTGCCGGTACACCCTCTCGGTTGGGTGGGACGGGACCCTCTATGACTGCGACTTTAATCAAATGTTGGACCTGCCGGTGAATCACGGCGTGCCTCGGCACATTCGTGACTTCGCGCCCGAGCGGCTGCACACCCGGCAGATTGTCACGCGCAACCATTGCTTCGGCTGCACGGCGGGGTCCGGCTCGTCCTGCGGCGGCGCGGTGACGTAGGAAGGCTCAGGTTGAGGCTGAGGTTGAGGAGAACTTAGGAATTCCTTCGGCGCGTTATCTCCGACCTTAGGCTTAACCTTAACCTCAACCTTGCCATGGAGATTCTCGCCTTCGCTCTCGTCCTCGCCTTGGCCTTCGCCAACGGCACCAACGATGTCTCCAAGGCTATCGCCACCTTGGTCGGAAGCGGAGTGACCGACTACCGCACGGCGCTCGCCTGGGGCACCCTCTGGACCATCCTTGGCGCAGGCCTGTCTGGCTTGGTGGCCAGCGCGATGGTCAAGACGTTCAGCCAGGGCCTCATCGAAGCCGGCACGGTGCTTCCATCGGCCGTCGGACTCTCCGTGCTGGTGGGAACGATCGCCTGGGTGCTCATCGCCTCGTGGACCGGCCTGCCGATCTCCACCACCCATGCCTTGATCGGCGGCATCGTCGGAGCCGGCTGTATTGCTCTTGGCAGCCAGGCGTTGATCTGGCCGTCTCTTTTCAAGAAGATCGCCCTCCCGCTCCTCCTGAGCCCGCTCCTGGCACTCGCCGTCTCGTTGGCAATCCACCCCCTGATTCGGGTGCTGGCCACGCGATGGGACGGCGCCTGCTTGTGCCTCATGCCCGCCTCTCGCGCTCTGGTGACCATTGACGCTCGAGGCGGGACGCGCACCCTGTTTCAAGCCGCCTCTCTTGGAATGCCTGTGGCCGCCGTCCCGGACCAATGCGATCGAGCCGGGCTCCGTGGGGTGACGGTGGGGATGGATTCAATTCACTGGCTGTCCAGCGGACTGACCTCGCTGGCACGAGGTACGAACGATGCCCCAAAGATCGCCGCCATGTTGCTGCTGGGGAGCGCCGCCTCCTGGCCCAGTGGTCAACTCCAGATTGCGGCCTTTGCCGGCGTCGCGCTCGCAATGGGCCTCGGAAGCTCCTGGGGCGGCCGCCGCGTGACGGAAGTGCTGGCTGAGAAGGTCACCCGGATGGACCATGCCGAGGGGCTCTCCGCCAACCTCACCACATCCTCCCTCGTCTTCGTACAAGTTCTTGTAAGCGAAAGGAACAAGAATCTCATGAGCAGACCCCGACACCCCTCACCGCGCAGTTATGCATGAAGATATTTACATGCATTGATCTGACATGGAGGGTTCCTATGGCGGCCTTTTCCGTTGTTCGGCTCTTATTTGCTGTCATCCTGTTCCTCAGCGGCGACACCTTCGCCCACGCGTTCGGTTGGGTGCCGACCGATCAGGAAATCCAGAAGTACCGCCGGATGTGGAATCCTCTGTCGAACGGGCCGATGTTCATCAGCGGAGTGGATCTTCATCCGAAAGGTCAGTTCACAGCCCATCCATTCATTTTTACACAAGTCAGCGAGAAGCGCTTCGGGAACGACTTCTCCGTCAACCGTACGACCTCCTCGACCCATTCGTACCAGATCGCTCCCGTCGTGACGATGGCCTACGGACTCACTGATCACTTGGAATTCAACGTCGGGTTGTCGACCTCGACGTTCTGGGCAAGAGATTCCACCCAGTTCAATCGGGGCGAAGGGGGTCCCGTCACGACCAACACCGGCATCGGGGACACCCAGATCTACCTCAAGTATCGACCCATCGTGCAGGACCCAGACGGATGGCGCCCATCGATCACCACTTTCAATATGATCGTATTGCCGACCAGCCAATGGCTGACAGGCCCGGAACGCCCGCCCGGCGGGTTTGCTCCGCTTGGGCGATTGCCGGCCTCTCGCTTCGGCGCTCTCACATGGACCGAGGGGGTCATGTTCCGAAAGAACCTCCGGCCCTTTCGGATCAGCGGTGGGGCCTTCTATTCCTACCACCTGCCGGGGCACAGCGGCGGGCAAAACACCTATGGCGCGGATTTGATCAACTCCCGGCTGATTATCGAACACCTGCTCAATGATGAGAAAGGCTTTGGATACAATCTGGAAATCGTCGGTCTGCATGGCCTGACCTGGCGGGCTGACGGCCATCGGATTAACGACGGAGGACGCAACGGTTTCAATTCCCTCGGTGTCCAGCCGACGATCCAATACCGCTTTACTGACAATCTCGTGGGTGCGGCCGGTGTCCTGTTTACTGTCGCGGGACAGAATACCCTGGATGCGTACTTTCCAAACTTCTCGCTCTATTGGTATTGGAGCAAGAGTGGAAAGGTGATTATGCGATGACGTGAAACGAACAGAGCACGAGAGGAGAGCGGTGTTGGCCTGTGATCAGGCAGGTTCGGCGCTGTGCCTGCTAACGATGGCCCATGCGGCTTGACCGACGATCTTTCCGACCCCGACCGCCGGCACGCCGAGAATGACCCCCCAGACGCCGAAGAGGTGTCCCCCGATCAGAAGCACCATCAGCACCGTCAGCGGGTGCAGGTTGGCCGTGCGGGACAAGATCGTGGGTTGGATCACGAACGCGTCGACGATGTGGACCGACAGGCCGACCATCACCACGTGGAGCAGGGTGATCGTAAACCCGATGTCGAGCACGGTGACAGCAGCCGCCACGACCATCCCCACGATAAATCCGACGTACGGGATGATATTGATCACTCCGGCCACAATGCCGATCACCATCCCGAAGGGCACACCGATGAGCGAATAGCCCACGGCCGACATGATGCCCACGAGGAGAGACTCCGCGACCTGCCCTGCGAGGTAGTTGGAGAGATTAAGATCCACGCGGTGGAGTAGATTGAGCACGGACTCAAAATGTCGGTTTGGAACCGCCTCCAGGACACCTTTCTTGATGTTCCGGCTCTCAATCAAGAGATACCAGGTGATGAGCGGGATCAGGACGAAGATCGACGCGAGCGTGAAGAGATTGAGTAACAGCTCGGGTAACTGCTGAAGCGCGGAGGCCACGGTGTCCGTCGCTTTCTTGGTAATGGACTCGGCGAGATTGGCCTGTTCGAACTCCGGGAACTTGGCCTCAAAATCCTGCTGAAGGGACTGCAACCGCGTCTGAGCCTTGTCGGAATACTGAGGAAGCTTCTGGCGCAACACGCTGAGTTCCCGCCCGACGACGGGGACGATGAGCACCAAGGTCCCTGCGAGCGCCATCGCAAAGCCCCCATACAGGGCCACAACCGCCGCCTTTCTCGTGAGCCCCCGCCGTTCGAGCCATTCCACGATAGGCAGCAGCACGTAGGCCACAAAGCAGGCGATGGCGAAGGGAAGCAGCAGCGCCCCGAGACCATACATCAGCAAGCCGACCATGATGACAAGCGCGGCAACGACACCGGCATCGACCCAGAGTTGCTGGCGAGGGGTGATCATGGGAGGCGATCCCTGAAACGTGGCGTGGCGGAGGATCTACTCGTGACCCGCTCCACGAACGACGGACTCCTGAGCACGCGGGATTCGCTGAAGCTCTTCATTTGCCCGCCGCAGACGCGAGCAGAGTGACCGGCCGACACTGGTAAAAATCTTGAGCCCGAGATCCGGATGATGCTGGGTCAGCTTCTGTAGCTCAGGGCCGAACAGCCCGATGGCTTCCGACGGCCCTTTGGCCACCGCCGTCGCGCTCCGCGGCGCATCGTCCATCAGGCCCATTTCACCGAGAAAGTCCCCCGGCAACAAGGTCGCAAGAATGATGCGTCGCTCATCCGGCACTCGGCGCTCAATCGAGATCGCGCCGCTGACCACGATGTACATGCCGAAGCTGGGATCTCCTTCACGAAAGATGACCTCCCCGTCGGCATAGCGTCGCAGGTAGACTTGCTGCTCGAGCGCTCGCAGCTCCCGGCTGGACAGGCCCTGAAACAACGGGAGTGCGGAGAGATAGTCCCCCAGCGTCTTTTCCGCTGCAGGGCCTTTCCCGAAGAGTTTCGACCAGATGGCATCCAGATTCATGTTCACACCGCTCGACGATGCCCAACCGAGTGACTGAGGATCCCCGCGGCCTCGCCGCGGTCGGCGCGTTTCGTATCGCGGCAGTCTAGGGGTGCACGGAAACCCTGTCAAGGCTTGTCAAGACCGGACGGTGGGGGTAGGCTATACAAGGTGGTAATTGAAGGCCGGGGAGGGAGATTCTCATGAGCACGGGTCGAAACCTGGATGATGTCCTCGCGAGATACTTTCGTGACTACCTTTCCAGAAACCAGGCGGCCATGACTCTGAAACGCCGATTGGACGAACTGGGAATCGGCCTCGCACCGCTGGCCGACCACTTGGCCATCCGCACCGATAAGATCGATCGTCGTGCCGAGGAGTTTCTCCAATTCGGCTATTCGTTTTCTGAAACCCTGGACTATACCGATTGGTACGCGAAGGTCTATCGGAAACCCGGCTACCCTCCCCTGTTTATCGATCAGGCCTATGAGGGAGACCGGGGAAAGACCAGCGTGATCCCCCAGTGGGTTGCCCAGTTCGGCGATCGCACACTCCATCATATCGCCGTCCGCGTCGAAGACATTGAGGTGGCCATTGCCCGCTTGCAGCAAGCCGGCGTGGGATTTGCGGGCACCATCATCGGCGAGAAAGGGGGGCCGCTGCGCCAGATCTTCACGGTGCCCGAGCAAGTGAACGGAGCGCCCTTCTCAGTCCTCGAACTGGCCGAACGTCATGAGGGATACCTCGGGTTCATGCCCCCACAGGCCGATGGTCTCATGCGCTCGACGGTTCTGACCGGCGCCTGACGCCGCCGTTCCTATTAAGTCTTCACCAAGTTGTCACCCGCTTTCCGGCAGCGGCTCGACCGGTTGCCGGCTCCGGTTGCTCCTTCTCCTCCAACTCTGCTATCTTGAGCCCGACACGGCAACTCGATCACGACACATCGACTCATCCTCTCTATCACGGTGATCAGCTCGACGACGCCCTCAAAGAGGCAAAGGCCAAGCTGAGCCAGATGCCGTCGCTCTCCGGAAACACTAGATCGCTGCTGCTGGTGGGGCTCGTCGTCGTGCTCGCCTGGCAAAGTGCCTTTATCGTGGCGCCGGACGAGGAAGGCGTGGTGAAGCGGTTCGGTGACCCCGTCCGCACGGCCGAGCCTGGCCCCCACTTCAAGATTCCCTTTCTCGAGACGGTCGACCGGCCGAAAGTGGAAAAACTGCACCGCCTGGAGATCGGCTTCCGCACCAATCGCGAGGGGCGCCAGCAGATGGTCCCTCAGGAAGCCTTGATGCTCACCGGCGATGAAAATATTCTCGCCGTCGAATTTATCGTGCAATACAAGATCAGCAGCGCAAAGGACTTTCTTTTCCAGGTCGCAGAAATCGACGACACGATTCAGAAAGCCGCCGAAGCCGCCATGCGTGAAGTGGTCGGCAAGAGCAAAATCGATGAAGCCCTCACGACGGGCAAGGCGCAGATCCAGCAGGATACCCAGACCCTCCTCCAGAAGGTGCTGGATTCCTACCAGGCCGGGGTCCAGGTCGCCGCCATTCAGTTGCAG
>JACRLS010000003.1 GCA_016235225.1 Nitrospirota bacterium
GCCCGGGGCATTCCCTCGATCGCCAATCTGCCCTGGTGGGCTCGCTTGCGAGACGAGCAGCTGCAAGCCCTGATCAAAATCGCTCTTGCCGAGAACAAAGATCTGCAGCGCGCCGTCGCGACCGTTGAGGAATTCCAAGCACGCGCCCTCATCGCCCGATCGGATTATCTTCCTGGGGTGACCGCGTCGGGCAGTGCGCCGGCGTTCGGACGCAAAACCGTCTTTCTCTTCCCGGGCTTTGCCAACCCCTTCAACTATTACCTCCAAGGCAATCTGTCGTGGGAGCTCGATATCTGGGGGCGCATTCGGCGATCCAACGAGGCGGCGCGCGCCGATCTGTTGTCGAAGGAAGAGAATCGCCGCGCGGTGGTCATTCAGCTGGTGAGCGCGGTCGGCGAAGCCTACTTCAATCTCCTTCAGTTCGATGGGCAGCTCGATATTGCCAAGCGGACGCTGCAATCCTGGGAGGAATCGGTTCGCATCTCGCAAGCCCGCCTGAAGCAGGGGCTCAGTTCGCGGCTGGACATGGATCAGTTCGAAGCGGAGCGGGCGAATGCGGCTGCGCGTGCGGCTGAATTGGAACGGCAGATGGTCCAAGCGGAGAATCAGTTGAGCGTCCTGCTCGGCAGGAAACCTTTTACGATCACGCGTGGTCGGCCGCTGGGTGAACAAGTCATGCCGCCCGAGGTCCCTGCCGGGTTGCCGTCCGAACTCTTACAGCGACGGCCCGATCTGTTGCAGTCAGAACAGCAGTTGGCTGCGGCGACCGCCCGGATCGGCGTCGCCAAGGCTGATCGGTTCCCAAAACTCACGCTCACGGGCCTGCTCGGTTCGGCGAGTCCGCAGCTATCCAAATTCTTTACCGATCCCGCCTCGTATGGGGTGGCTGGAGCCGGATTCACCGGGCCTCTGTTGAATAGCCAGTTCTTGGGATTCCAACAAGAGGTGGCTGAGGCTCAGGCGAAGCAAGCGTTGGCGCAGTATGAGCAGAGCATCCTCACCGCGCTCCGCGAGGTGGAAGATTCGTTGGTAGCTGTCCGCACAGCACGGGCGCAGAGTGAGGCACAGCAACAGCAAGTCGCGGCCTTGCAGTCGGCGCTCAAACTGGCAGAACTCCGGTATAAGGGCGGTCTCGCAAATTATCTCGATGTCCTGGTGGCGCGGCGCAACTTGTTCGAGGCTGAATTGGCGCTCACGGGCAGCCGTCGCCTGCATCTGGTCTCCGTGGTCCTGCTCTACAAGGCCCTCGGCGGCGGCTGGTCGCCGGAAGAAACGGCCGGCAAGCCGCCGGCCGCGAGCGCGACGCCTCCCCAAGGCTAGCGGTCGTTCTCTCAGTCCTTTATCATGTCGAGCCCCGGCAGCTTGAGGGCGCGCACGGATTCCTGAATGGCCGTGACGGCGTCCGGCCGCGTGAATCCTTTTCTCCAGGCCAACCCGATCCTCCGCCCCGGGACAGGTTTTCCGAAATCCACGACGGCGAGCCGCTTGTTGTGATGTTTGGCGGTCAACGCGCTGCACGGCATGACGGTAATGCCGAGACCTGACGCGACCATCTGACGAATGGTCTCCAGCGAGCGGCCTTGTAGTCCCTCCGCATCAGAGCGACTCAGCTCCGGGCAGGTTTCAAGAACCTGCTGCCGGAAGCAGTGCCCCGCATGGGGCAATAGCACGCGCTCGCCGCTCAGCGCCCTCGAATCAAGGCGCGACTTTTTGGCGAAGGGGTGATCGGCCGGCACGACCGCCTTGAAGGGCTCGTCGTAGAGGGCTCGAGTGAAGATGCCGGGTTCCTCAAACGGCAGCGCGATCATGATCACGTCGAGTTTTCCGCTCTTCAGCATGGCCGTGAGGTTCACCGTCAGGTTCTCCTCGATCTCGAGGGGCATCTGCGTGGCACGTTCATGGAGAATCGGGACGAGGTCCGGCAGGAGATAGGGGCCGACGGTCGCGATGACCCCGAAACGCAACGGGCCGATGAGCTGGTTCTTGCCCTGGGCGGCGAGCAGCTTGATTTGTTCGGCCTCCTCCAGGACCCGCTGGGCCTGCTGCACGATCCGTTCGCCGAGAGGGGTGAGGACGACCTGGTTCTTGCGCCGGTCGAAGATCGGCACACCGAGCTCATCTTCGAGCTTCTTGATGGCCAGGCTGAGGGCCGGCTGGGTCACGCTGACCCTATCGGCTGCCCGGCCGAAGTGTCCTTCCTGGGCCACCGCCACTACGTACTGCAGCTCCGTGAGCGTCATGCGCGCCTCCCTTAACGATAAGCTAAGCAAATCGCACAACAATATATTATCAATTGGACTGATGATCTGACCAGGGGTATTGTGAACATCATGATGAAAGTTCGCAACATGACCAAGACACAGACGGAAAAGGAGGATCAACCATGACCATGACACAAACCATAGCGAGCGGTATGGCAGGCGCCATGCTGTTGGCCCTTGCTGGATGCGCGACCGGGATGGGCGATGCAGGCAGTCAGAGTTCGGTATCCACGCGCTTGAGAGCCGTGACCCAGCGAGAGGCCGGGGATCTGGCATTCCAGTATCGCCGTCAAGCTGCGGAGTATCGCGAGCTGGCGCGTCGACTTGAGATGGAGGCTCAAATCGCTACTGCCCGGGACGACAATAGGTCCGATCAGGTGCAGCGCAGTCTGGAAACCGCGAAGGCGCTGTGGGCGTCCGCGGAACAAGCGGACGAACTCGCGCGGGAGTATCGACGGCAGACACCGCATGGACAGGTGTACTAGAGACAATGTGCCAACATAGGAGGCAAGCGAGATGAGACGATCACAGCTGTTGGGGGTCGGGTTGCTCTGTGGCATCGGGATCGCGGGGGCTGTTGCGGTGTCGCCGTTGAACGGGATGTCGGGCGAACCCCCACCCGCCGGGCCACGTGAAGCCGCGCCCGTCCCGCTCGGCCTGGAAGACCCGAGCAGCTATATTCCGGCGGACAACCCTCAAACCGCCAAAAAGATCGAGCTGGGCCGCCGCCTGTTTTTCGACAAGCGGCTGTCGAAGAACAACACGATTGCCTGCGCGAGTTGTCACCTGCCGGGACTGGCCTTCACTGACGGAAAGCCGGTCTCGACGGGCATCAATACGCTCAAGGGCGGCCGCAGCGCACCGGCGGCCATTAATCGGGTGTACAGCAAGGCGCAATTCTGGGACGGCCGAGCCGACACGCTGGAAGATCAGTCGATCGGCCCCTTCGTCAACCCCGTTGAACACGGGTTCATCGATCACAACGAGATGGTCGCGAAGATGAAGACCATCGCCGGCTACGGGAAGGCGCGATGCACGCGCTGCCACTCGGGGTTCAATTTCACCGACGAGAAGTTCCACAATCTCGGGATCGGCTGGGACACGAACACCGTGGACCTCGGCCGCTATATGGTGACCAAGAATCCGGAGGATATCGGGGCGTTCAAGACGTCGACGCTGCGCGAGATTGCCCGCACGGCCCCCTACATGCACGATGGGCGATTCAAGACGCTCGACGAAGTCGTAAATTTCTATAACCAGGGTGGTATTGCGAATCCCCACCGCGACAACACGCTGATTCCTCTCGAAATGAGCGAGCAGGAGCAGGCCGATCTGGTGGCTTTCCTGAAGGCGCTCAACGGCGAAGGGTGGCAACAGATCACCGCGCCGACCTCGTTTCCGAAGTAGCGGATACGACAAACCGGCAGCCGGGAAGGCCGGAGGATCCCGCCTTCCCGGCGACCCTTTGGTCGTCCCTTCCCCATTCGTCCAACTCCTTTGCCGGACCGCCGATCCCGCGACGGTTGACAGGCCTGCGGCCTTCTCGGTAGGGTCCACCGCGGCGGGGCAGGCTCCATAGAGATCGACTGCAAGCGGAGTGATCCGGCCCCAGACGTTGCAGCAACCAACGAGAGGAGACATCAGCGTGACGCGTCAGAATATTTCCACGGGTGGCCCTTGGGAGGGCAAGATCGGCTATTCACGAGCCGTGAGAGTGGGCACACACATCCAGGTCTCAGGATCGACGGCCATGACGCCATCCGGGCTTGTGGGCAAAGGCGATCCCTATGCCCAGACCATCCAAACCTTCAAAACGATTGAATCGGCGCTCACGCAAGCCGGCGCTGCTCTTACCGACGTCGTCCGGACCCGCATCTATATGGCGAACATCGACCAATGGCAGGAAGTCGGCCGCGCCCATGGCGAGGTCTTCGGGACCATCAGGCCCGCCACGACCATGGTCGAGGTGAAGCGGCTGATCGATCCCGACATGCTGGTCGAAATCGAAGCCGACGCGATCGTGGCGCAAGGATAGGGCCTTCACCCGGGTGGGAACCCATCAGATGGCCGGACACTCACCGGAGACGAAACATCTGTCCAAGGTCGACCCGGTGATGCGCCGTGTGATCCGGCAGGTCGGTCCTTTCACGTTGAAACCACGGGTGGGGCGCTCGCCTTTCGAGTCGTTGGCGCGGGCGATCGCCTATCAGCAGCTTCATGAGAAAGCCGCTGCGAGCATCCTGAAACGGTTCATCGCATTGTTCCCAGGCCGGCGCTTTCCCAGGCCCGAAGCGCTGCTGGCTATCGACACGGACGCGATCCGGCGCGCAGGATTCTCGCGAGCTAAAGTCGCGACTCTGCGTGATCTGGCTGCCAAGGCCTTGGACGGCACCGTCCCGAGCGGCCGAGTCGTCCGCGCGCTGGAGGATGAGGCGATCATCGAGCGGCTGATCGCGGTGCGGGGCATCGGACGGTGGACGGTCGAAATGCTGCTGATTTTCCAGTTGGGGCGGCCGGATGTCCTGCCGATCCATGACTTCGGAGTGCGCAATGGGTTTCGCATCGCCCACGGGCGACGGTCGATGCCGACCCCAAAACAGGTGTTACGATACGGAGAACGCTGGAAGCCGTATCGCACCGCGGCATCCTGGTATCTGTGGCGCGCGGCGGATCGGGCAAAAGCGAAGAAACCGAGTCGCAAGGCGAACGCGTAGAGGACGGTGCATGGCGAATCCCGACAAACGGCTCGATACGAACGCTGCGGGCGACTTCTATGTTGATTCGACCTGCATCGACTGCGACACCTGCCGGCAGTTGGCGCCAGCGAGTTTTGAGGAAGTCGGGGAATACTCGGCCGTGCTGCATCAGCCGGATGGTGACGAACAGACCCATCGGGCCTGTCAGGCCCTCCTCGCCTGTCCGGTAGGCTCGATCGGGACGGAGCATGGCGACAAGGCAGGACTCCAGACCGCGAAGGAGAGTTTTCCGCTCCATTTAGAGGACCGTGTGTTCTACTGCGGCTTCAACTCGGAGAAGTCCTTCGGCGCCAACAGCTTCTTCATCGAGCATCCAGCCGGCAACTGGCTGATCGATTCACCACGCTACATCAAACACCTGGTCGAGGCCTTCGAGCGGAAAGGCGGGCTCGGGGTTATCTTCCTCACCCATGAAGACGATGTGGCAGATGCCGACAAATACGCCAGGCACTTCGGCGCCAGGCGGATCATCCATCAGGCTGATGCGGAGGCTGTGTCTGAGGCGGAGTGGATCGTTGAGGGCTCAGAGCCGATCCCACTGGCACAGGACTTTCTGGCCATCCCCGTGCCCGGCCATACGCCGGGCAGTATGGCCCTCCTCTACCAGGACAAGTTTCTCTTCACCGGCGACCATCTCTGGTGGGACCCGGACACGCGGGCCCTCACCGCCCCTGAACGACTGGTCTGGAGAAAGCGGGTGCTCGTGGCCTCCATCCAGAAGCTCCTCGACCATCGATTCGAATGGGTTTTGGCCGGACACGGGAATCGGGTGAGGCTTCCCTCGGACGAGATGCGTGCGCAGCTTCGAGCGCTCGTGCTCCGCCGCCAGGCCGTGCCGGCCTGATCGCGCCACCGCTCTGAGAGTCACCTGCATGACCGATGCGCTTCAGTTTCTCCTCGACCACGGCGCAGCCGTCCTGTTCTGGGTCGTCTTCATCGAACAGATCGGCCTTCCCATTCCGGCGATTCCCCTTCTGATCGCCGCCGGCGCATTGGTGGGCGCCGGCAAGATGAGTGTGCTGACGGCCCTGCTCATTCCGGTCGCGGCTTCTCTGCCGCCTGATGTGGCCTGGTACTACCTGGGGAAGGTGAAAGGAGGGTCCGTGCTGGGCTTTCTCTGCCGCTTGTCGCTGGAACCCGACTCCTGCGTCAGGAGCACCGAGAATCTCTTTCACCAACACGGGGCCCGCGCGCTGCTGGTGGCCAAGTTCATCCCGGGGTTCAGCACGGTGGCCCCGCCGTTAGCCGGGATCGTGGGCATGCGGGTCACAAGCTTTCTCGTCTACGACGCGGCGGGGGCGTTACTCTGGGCGGGACTATGCGCCGGCGTCGGTGCGCTGTTTAGTAATCAACTGGAGCAGCTCGTGCGTCTCTTCAACGATGCCGGCGGTGTCTTGCTGGGCGTGATTGGGCTCGCGGTGAGTCTTTTCATCGGGTACAAGTTCTATCATCGCCGGCGTTTCCTGCGGGACTTACGGATGGCGCGCATTTCAGTGGATGAGCTGAAGCGACGATTGGACGCGGGGGCACCTATCGCCGTCGTGGACGTCCGGCATCCGATCGCCCTGGAGCTGGATCCGGAAGGCATTCCGGGCGCGCTGAATCTCATGCTGGAGGAGATCGAGCATCGGCATCATGAAATTCCTCGTGACCGGGATATCGTGTTGTACTGCACGTGCCCGAACGAAGTCTCCAGCGCCCGCACGGCGTTGCTGCTCAAGAAGAAGGGCGTTGTTCTCACCCGCCCGACCCCGGCACGCCGAGACGTGCCTTTCCCGTGGCGTCCGCCCCCTCGAAGGCGGCCTCGACGCCTGGCGTGACCGCAAGTTTCTGCTGTCGCAGCACCGTCGGAGTGGGGTGAGGGGGCCCTGGGGCCTGAAAACCCCTCCTCATCAACTTCCGGCAGGGCATGAGCTCACACGACCTGAGTTCCTGAAAAGGCTCTCGATCCATCGATGTGACCCCGTAACATCTGTGCAGAACAATGGCCAAGCCCGGCGAAGGGGGTGTGGGAGTGGGAATTTCCGCGCGGTTGACGCTCGAAGTTTGAATGAGCTAGACTCGCGCCCGCATGAAGACAATACGATCACATCGTGTTCGACCGATGAGATCGGCTGGGAGGCTTGCCATGGGCGCGAAGCGGGCTGCGGTCTACGGCGTGATGTCCCTCTTGGTGTCTCTGTCGCTCCTGGGCAATAGCCGGGCCGGGGAACTGTCCCTCGACCTCACCGCCCGGTACATTTTGGAGATCGTGAAAGCGTTCCGGACCGCCTACGTGCTGAACGTGGTCGAACGCGTCCGCGATGCGGGAGTGGTGTCCGCGGAAGAGTGGAGCCAGGATGTACACCGGATTCCCCTTCCGGCGCAATTCGTCAAGGGTGCCGCCAGCGAGCTGGAGAATTACGAGATTGGCCTGATCGGCCTGGCCCCGTTGAACAAGGAGAATTATCCGAAGACGCCGGCCGAGGTCGAGGCCCTGACCAAGCTCTTGAACAATCGCGACCAGAAGATCGTGAGCGTCCTCGACGGCGATCAATTCAAATCCATCTCGGCCGACCTGGCCCTGGTGCAGTCCTACGCCGATCGCCACAACCAGCACTCCAAGGCGACCGTCCGCACCTTCAATCGGTATGACGTGATGGGCGGTCTCATCGTGCGTTTGAAACGCGATGCACGTCCGGAAGGGATGCCGCTGATGTCGGAGCCGCCGGCCTCACCGGACCGAAACTCTGCCCCGCAAACGACGCCCCCACCCTGGGTCCCCGGCAGTCCCCTTTCTCCCGACCCGCAGTCGTTGAAAAAGAAAAGGGGGTAGTCGGTTAGCTCCTCCTCAGGCGCGAGGCTGGTGCCTGCTCCAGTCGTAGCCGTGGGTGACCGCAGCCTCGGTGATCGGCGTGGTGGCCGCTGCCTGTTCCAGAAGGCGCCGGAAGACAAGACCGCGGCTGCCCGACTTGCGCCGGTTGAAGCGAAAGGTGAACTCCTCCAGGTACGACTGG
>JACRLS010000045.1 GCA_016235225.1 Nitrospirota bacterium
GTGGCGCACCCTCCCGGGTGGCGCATCACCTGCTGTCGGCCGGCGATGCCGCGGCCGCCGCGCCCTGGCAGCTCAGCGCCGCGCGCGCCGCGCGGGCCCGCTGGCAGCTGGCCGAAGCCGCCGCCGGCTACGAGGCCGCGGCCCGCAGCCACGCCAGTGCCCAGGACGACGCGGCCGCGTTCGATGCCTGGTGCGAGGCACTGCGCTGCTGGATCACGCTGGGCCGCACCGAGCACACCCGCCGCGGCCTCGAGGCCGCCGCCGCCTTGCCGCGCCAGGTGCACCAGCGGGCCCGGCTGCGCGCGCGTGCGCTGCACCACCACCTCCAGCTGCGCCAGCTGGGCGAGGCCGCCGCGGCGGCACAGCAGCTGGTCGACGAACTGCACGCCAGCCTCGATGCGCTGGACGCCGACGAGCTGGTGTTCGCCCTGCGCGGCGTGTGCACGGCGGTGCAGAACGGCATGCCGGCCGAGCACGTGCTCGCGCTGTGCCAGGCCATGCGGCCCCGGATCGAGCGCGCCGGCGGCCCCGCGCTGGCGGGCTTCGCGCTGGCCCAGGCCGGCCCGCTGCTGTGGGCCTACCCGTTCGACGAGTACCACGACCACGCCTTCGGCGCCACGACCTGGCCGCACGGCGGGTTTGGCACGTTTATCGCCGAACCGGTGGGCTCCACCTACCATGATCCCAAGACCGGGAAGCTGGTCTGGAGCGGTCCGATCGCGGACATTCATACCGTGGAGCCGGTCGGCCATGGCGTGAACAACAGCTTCCGTGAGCTGATGGTGCAGGTGCACGACACGGTGCCGCACACGGTGAACATTGTGACGGCAGGAAATCCGCCCGGGCAGCCGATTGAAGTGGCCCTCGAAGCGGGCAAGACCGTGTCCTTCATGATGCCCGAGAAGCTCTACATGACGCCGATGCCGTTCCTGAACGGTGGGACGCATACCACTGGGAGCGGATTGAACTTCAGGGCGGGACCCATCGCGCAGCGGTTGGCGACGAATCCTGATTCGTCACAGATCTTCAACAGCCAGATCCATGGAGACCCGTATACGCCGTTGCTACGTGCGTATGTGGGAGACACGATGGTGTTCCGTCTGCTGCACACACTCATGAATGAATCCATGGTGTGGACGATTTCAGGCCATACCTTCTGGACGGAGCGGTATGCGGCGGATGCCAACCGGAAGAATTCGATCCACATCGGCATTGCAGAACGCTATGACCTGGTGGTGCCGCAGGCCGGTAGTTCCCGGTTGCAGGCGGGTGACTACATCCACTTCAACGGTCGGTCCTCGAAGTTCTCGGAAGGCGGTTGGGGCCTCATCCGCGTCTATGACAAGGAGCAGGCCGACTTGAGACCCTTGCCGGCCGGGTTCTCGGTCAAGTCCGAGATCCCGAAGTCGCTGCCGGTCTGTCCGGCCGATGCGCCGGTGAAGAGTTTCAATGTTGTGGCCATGGATCATCCGACCATGAAGTTCAACCCGAAGGCGCCAGAAACCATCGAGGTGGACTTCGAGCGGAAGATACAGATCACCAACCCCGATGCGAAGATCTACGCCTTGGAGGAGGAAGCCGCCAAGGTGGCCGGCGGCGGGCAGCCGATGCCGCTGACCCTGCGGGCCAACGTCGGGGAGTGCATCAAGGTCAATCTGAAGAACAAGATGAAGGACAGCCGGGCGTCATTCTCCGCCATCGGGCTGGCCTTCGATCCGAAGGATTCGTTGGGTGCGAACGTCGGGAACAACCCCGGCGACCAGACCATTGCGTCTGGAGAAGCCCGCACCTATACGTATTACGCGGATCCGTTCAACGGCGAGACGACCTCGTTGGTGTGGGATTGGGGCAATGTGATGATCAACCCGCGCAATGGGTTGTTCGGCGCGATCGTGATCGGTCCCAAGGGGTCACAGTACCGGGACCCCAAGACCGGCGCGGATATCTCGACCAAGAACAGTTGGGTCGCCGATGTCATCATCGATCGGTCGGTGCCCGGCCATGAAATGCGTCCGAACTATCGGGATGTGGCCTTGTTCTTCCAGGATGAGGACAACATCATCGGGACGAGCTTCATGCCGTACGTGCAAAACGTGGCCGGCTTGACGGGCGTGAATTATCGGTCGGAGCCGTACAAGTATCGCGAAGAAAAAGGCTGTTCGTTGGGTCGCGTATTCCAGCCCTGTAAGGCGGATGCGCCGGAAGACCCGGCGACGCCGCTCATTGAAGCGCATGCCGGCGACCCGGTCCGGATTCACGTGATCGGAGCCAGCAACGAGCAGAACGGCATGTTCAGCGTTGAGAAGCATGAGTGGCCGATCGAGCCGTTCATGCGCGGCGCAGATCAGATCAGCGTGGTCGAGTATTCCGGCTCGGAAACGCTCGATGCCTTCTTGCCGTCGGCGGGCGGCATCTACCGTCTGCCCGGTGATTATGTCTACAGCAACCAGCGATTGCCCTACTCTCAGTCGGGTCAGTGGGGCTACCTGCGTGTCCTGCCGTCTGGCGACCAGCGGCTGCTCCCGCTGGCGGGCAGCGCTCCGGGAGTTAAGAAGGCGGATGCCGGGACGTCCGGCGTACAGGCAGTGCCGGTGTCCAGCAAGTAAGCTGGTTCTGTGGGTCGTCGAGTGGGGACAGTGGAGGGGGGGCCGGAATCCGGCTCCCCTTTTTTGTGGTCGATCGTGGGCCAACTGGCGGCGCGATAGTAATCTTTGATAGACTTGAGCTGTTAATTGGTTCAGGAGATTGAATATGCGGCTTGTTGGGTTGGCCGTGTGTGTGACCGTGATGCTGGTTGGGATCTCCACAGCTTGGGCCTATGAGGAAGTTCCGGTCACAGAAGGAGGAACGGTCGCCGGAAGGATTCGTATCGTCGGCGGGAAGCCGGTTCCAAAGGGATTCAATCTGATTACCTTGGTGGCCTGGCATCCTGGGGTGGGAGTGATGATGGAAAAGAAAATCACGGTGGCGGCAAAGCAGACCCTGCAGGCGGATTTTGCGTTTGATTCGCCAAGGGGGCGACGGAGCGTCCATGAAATCGAAGATAACCCCCACTTCGGTCTGGGATCGTTGGGAAAATCGGTGAATATCCGCCCTTCGCTTGAACTGCAAACCCCGTAGAGAAAAGGAGCGCGGCGCCTTCATGATCGTCACGCGGTGGGTTCTGCTTGGCCTTCTCCTGGCGGTCTGGGCACAGCCCGGTCTAGCCTATGATGTCATTGCGGTTCAGCAAGGCGGCACGATCGAGGGGACCGTCAGTCTGTCCGGACCGGTGCCCGACCCCAAAGGCTTCAATCTCATAACCTTTCCGGATCCCGCCTATTGCGGTCACATCTCAAATGGGAAGGGATGGCGGTTGCTCTATGACTTCGTGGTCGGTTCGGATGGCGGACTTAAGGATACGGTGGTGCTGCTTGAGGGGGTTCCAGCGGGCAAACCGTTTGAGCTGTCAGTGCCATTGATCGAGGCGCGGGACTGCACCTTTGGGCCCTTTGTGACCATCGTGCGAAACGGGCATGCGGTCGAAGTAATCAACATGGACCCAGTGATGCACGACATTCAGGGGTATGAAACCTCCTTGGAAGCCGGAACGCGGGTCTTGTTCAATACTCCACTGGTGATGAATCGTCAGCATCATCGCGGGGACCTTCATGCGTCCCATAACCACATGCCAGGGAAGTCCCTGGTGGGGCCCATCTATCTGAACAAGGGCCGGCGGACTTTCTATATGCAGTGCGGATTCCATGCCTTCATGGAGAGTTGGGCCCTAGGGGTCAACAATCCCTACTACGCCGTGACCGACAAGAGCGGGCATTTCAAGATCGAACACATTCCTCCGGGCATCTATCAAATGGGGGTCTGGCATCCGCAGTTGGGTCATGGATTCACCAAGACCGTCACGGTGCAGCCGGATGGGACACTCATCGAGCAGGTGGTCCTCCCGGCGCCGAAGGGCAATCGTACGGCCTACAAAGTCATGGATAATCCTCGATTCGGCCCGGAGTCCTTGGGGTACGCCATCGACATTGTCCCGTTAGTGGAGAAACAACAGTAGCTCCCGGTCTCGTCTTCTTATCCCACCATCTGGCACAGGACTCTCATCCATGGCATATCCTTCCCGGTCCAACGGGGACAGACCCACGGGCTCCGGCATCTCGTTCCTCATCGGATTTCTGCTCATCGGAGGCCTGACTGGCGCCGGTGCATCGGCCGGTTCTCCTTCTTCTGTGGCGATCCGTGAGGCGCAATCCGCGTTCGACAAGCGCCAGTACCCGCAAGCCTTGTCTCTGCTGGAATCAGTGACGAAGGGGGAGGGCGCTCCGGTGGAAGCACGGCGGCTCAAACTCCGGACCCTGCTTCAGCTCGGGAAGCCGCTCGACGCCGCGACCGAGTACGAGCAGATCGAGCGAACGCTTGGGGGAGATGATCTGCCGGCGTTGCGCGAGCTATCGTTGGGCATGATCCTGCCCTTGCTCACTGACATGCGCGAGCAGATGCGAGGAGCGGCCTATACCGCGCTGAAGGAAGCGGAGTCCGAAGGCACTCTGCGCTATTTCGAGGATGGTCTGACGGATGGATCCGGGCTGGTCCGGGCATTGGCCGTGGAGGGACTCGGGAAACTCAAGAGTGGCAGGAAGTCGTCGCGTCTTCGAAAGGCGGTCGAAGATCAGGCGGCGGTGGTGCGAGCGACCGCACTCAAAGTCTTGGGACGATCGGGGGATCCCGCAGTCATGGACCTTGTGGACAAGTCCGTGAGCGACGAGCAGCCCATGGTTCACGTCGCCGCGCTCGGGGCACAGGTCCTCCTCGGGCGTCGGGATGCGCTCAAGAAACTCGAGGCGGGCGTGGAGGCGTTGAATCCGGAAGAAAAGGGCTCGGCCCTGCGCTGGTTGGCCGAATTGGAGGGGAAGGACGCGATGCCGTTCCTCACGCGCGCGCTGCGCGACGCTCAACCATCGGTCCGCGGCGCCGCGGCCACGGCGCTGGCTGAGGTGAAAGGCGCGGAGAGCGTGGCGCTGCTTCTTCCCCTGCTCGATGATCCGGTCGCGCCGGTCAGGGGGGCGGCTGCAACTAGTCTGGGGACATTCGATGGCGGTGAAGCAACAGAAGGTCTCAA
>JACRLS010000070.1:0-11523 GCA_016235225.1 Nitrospirota bacterium
CATTGGCGAGGAATCGCATCAGGTCACGGGCCTCAGTTGGATGGATCACGAGTTTGGGTCGGGCGAACTAGGAGCGGGATTGGTCGGATGGGACTGGTTCAGCGTCCAGTTGAAGAATCGGACCGACGTGATGGTCTACCAGCTCCGCCGTGAGGATGGTCACCCCGATGCCGCATCGAGCGGCACCCTCATCTTAGGGCACGGGCCTGGTGTTCCGCTCGCCGCCGGCGACGTGCAGATCTCGGTCATCGACTACTGGGAGAGCCCTTCCTCCCATGCCCGCTATCCGAGCGGCTGGGAGATGACCATTCCCTCCGCCGATCTGGTGCTCACACTGCAACCGCTCCTGCGAGAACAAGAGTTGATCACCACCCGCAGCACGCA
Organism: Nitrospirota bacterium; assembly: GCA_016235225.1. Lineage (GTDB taxonomy): Bacteria > Nitrospirota > Nitrospiria > Nitrospirales > Nitrospiraceae > RSF151. Next base: position 385 of record JACRLS010000070.1, read on the forward strand.
GGTCACGTATTGGGAAGGGGCCGTCGCCGTGACCGGCCGGATGCACGGACACCTTGTCGAAGGACAGGGTTACGTGGAACTCACCGGCTACGCCCACCCCCTCACCCCAGGTCGCTAGCCGTCCGGCTCGCGGGTGCACGACCCTTCACGAGTACGGCGGAAAGGTGCTATATCTGCCACTGACCTCCCCCATGCAACCTTGTCGCCGATCGCAGTTCCAGATGAACCCTCGCGCCCTACTCTTCTCTCGATGGTGCGCCGGCGGTTTCATGGGGTTCCTCCTGATCCTCACCGCATGCGGCAAGTCGAGCGACACCATCGTGTCCATCGCCGTCCATCCCACCAATCCACGGATCGTCTACGTGGCGACGAATGAATCCGTCTACAAGACCCGCGATGGCGGCGGCACTTGGGAGCGGATGGCGACCAACCTAAGTACATACCGTGTCCTGAGCCTGGCCGTGGACCCGCGTCATCCCGCGACAATCTATGCCGGCACGATGTTCGACGCGGTCTATAAGAGCCCCGATGGAGGGCAGCGGTGGATCGCGCACAATGCGGGCTTAAAAGAACATGTTTCCGTGGTCAACCAGTTTGTGTTCGATCCGCGCGACACCGAATCGATCTACACCGCCACGACGGTGGGCGTCTTTCACAGCACGGACGGCGGCCGATTGTGGAACGAACGCATGGCGGGCATGAAAGAGGTCCACATCGTGGTCACGGTCACCCTTGATCCCGACAATCCCCACATCCTGTATGCCGGGACGACGGGCGGTGCCTATCGGAGCGAGGACGGCGCGAATACCTGGAAGAAAATCAATGACGGGCTGATTCCCGCGGAGATCCTGGACGCTTCCTTGGCCTTGGGCGTGAACATGATCGTAATCGACCCGCGGGCCACCAACACCATCTACGCCGCGACGACGAAAGGCCTCTTCAAAACCCTCAACCGGGGCGAGTCATGGGCACGCATCGGGCAGACGCTGGGCGATCAGTATGTGAGCAGCCTGGTCGTCGATCCGTCTCGCAGCGGCGTCGTCTATGTCGGCGGTCGAGCCGGCGTCTTCAAGAGTGCGGACGGCGGGGCAAGTTGGTCGGCAGCCAATGCCGGCCTGGAAACGCTGAATATCCGCACGATCGCCATGAGTCCACTCGATCCCGATACGCTCTATGCAGGGACCAACGGCAGTGGGCTCTATCGCAGCACCGATGGAGCGACGACGTGGACCCGTGTGCCCCTGACACTCGCACCGGCAGAGGGGCGGGCCCATTAGGCTGACCATGTCAATGATCGTCCTGATTCGCCACGGAGAAACCGATTGGAATCGCTCCGGACAGATCATGGGCGCGAGCCCTGTGCCCCTCAATGCACGGGGCGAATCACAGGCGGAACGCTTGGCCCGGTTTCTCGCCAGATGGGCCTCACCGGCCAGCCCTGATCCCTCCGCTTCGCCGGCAGGGCCGCCTCTCCCTCGCCTGACGGGTGACTCGTGCCGGCTCATCTCAAGCCCGGTCTGCCGAGCCATGCAAACTGCGACGATTCTCGGACGTGCCCTGAATCTCACCGTTCAGCCCGACGCGGGGCTGAGTGAAATCGGGGTCGGAAAATGGGAAGGCCGTTTCTGGAACGATCTGGGTGAAGATTCGGCCCGACGACGATACTACTCACATCCCAGCGACGCACGGCCGCCCGGAGGGGAAACCTTCCAGGAGGTGCAAGCCAGAGCCGTCGCAGTCATCGATCGGACCATGCGCGGTCAGATGCAGGGCATCTTCTTGTGTGTGTCCCATGCCGACGTGATTCGCTCGATCATGGCCCATCTTCTGGGCCTCCTCCCGCACCACACGCGTGAGATGCGGATTGACCATACGTCGCTCACCGGCATCTCTCTTGAACCAGGCCCCTCCGCGCTGCTCTTTCTAAACTACGTCGCGCCCGACATCCATCCCACGCCGTAGCCTGTCTCCACTCCCCCCCATGAGAAAGAAGCCGGCCTCATTCCCGAGAGGCCTCAGGCCATGAGGCCCCAGGCTGAACCACGAAGAACATAAACCTGCCAGTCTCTAGGGGGGCCTGTAAGCATGCCCAAAGGACCGGGGGTCCATAACAATTCGATTGGAGTCCGATCAAGGCTTTCCTCGCACCTGCATGCGAGTTTTGAGCATGTCCAAGTACTAGCTGTGAATGATACATACCGGTTCTATTACCTTATCTATTGACAAGAGTTACAATAGATGCTATTAAGCAAGTGTGCTTGAGTGCTTTGAAATTGAATTCTTGGCCCAAGCTCGGGGTTCAATGTGGAAGAGCTGAGGGATATTGTCGTCGGGCTCGAGCAGCGGATCAGCGTCTACAAAGGGCGCCTCCAGGACCTCGAGAAGAAGCGTGGTCGTCTCGACGACGAGATCGCGACCATCAAGAAGTATCTGGAACTCGCCGAAACTCTTCACCGCGTCGAAGCTGATAAAGCCAAGCTCGCCACTCTGTCTGCGCAGACGGTCACGGACGAGAAGGGCACACGCCCGCAACAGATGGCCGATGTCCCTGACCAGTCCCGCGAAATCCTCCTGGGTCGGTCGAAATTCGTCGGGATGAGCGTCCCGGAAGCGGCTTGCGTCATTCTCCGCGATGCTCGACGCTCCATGCACGCCAAAGAAATTCTTCAGCGCCTCCTCGAGGGAGGGATCAGGATCAAGGGGAAGACACCGTTGACCTCTGTGGCGACCTCGTTAAAACGGGATCCCCGCTTTAAGAAGGTCGGCCCGAACACGTTCGAGACGCAGGACGTGAAACTCATCGAAGCCGTGTAAGCGCAGCAACCTCGAAATCTGGAAGGGGGTGAGAGTCTTGGCCACCAAGAAAGCTGCAAAGAAGAAAAAGAAGTAAGTCCCGCCAGCGACACACGCCGGGGGTGGGGCTACTCATCCCCGGCGCGCTGGTATCGTCCCTGCCTTCAATTCCACCACAGACAGACGCCCTCATCTCTCCAGAGACTGCGGAGCTACGTTCGGGCAGCGCTTAATATAGTTGTAGCGGTGTCTCTGCGGTCGGAGTCGAAGGCTGATGAAAAATGCGGGCTAGAAGCCGGCGGCGGTCTGGACAGAGACTTGAGCGGGGTCGGAATAGGCCTTCCCGTGGCCGGAGGGATAGGCGGCGAGCGTACGCTCGTCGGCGGTGAGCAGAACCCAGCTGTCGGTTTCAGCCAAGATGCGCTCGACGAGCTTCGCATGCATGGCATGGCCCGATCGTTCCGCCACGATATGCCCGATCACCGGGACCCCCAAAAGCGAAAAATCCCCGATCAGATCAAGAATCTTGTGGCGGACGCACTCGTCTTGATACCGGAGCCCTGAGGGGTTGAGGACCTCGCGATCGGAAAGCACAATCGTATTATAAGGCGTCGGTCGACCAGTCAAAGTCATAGGTCTGCTGCTGAATCAGGGGATGATTGTACTCGATGGAGTAGGTCACCTTCGTGCAGACCGATGGCTTAATCACGACCCGCTTGTTTCCGTCGATCACCTCAAGAGGCTTCACAATCTTCAAGTAAGGTTGGCGACGTTCCTGTTGGACCGCACCGGCTGATCTCAGCAGTTGGACAAATGGGCCCGCGCTGCCGTCCATCACAGGGATTTCGTCACCCGTGACTTCGAGAATGGCATTATCAATTTCGCATCCCGCCAGCGCAGCCAGCACATGCTCTGTGGTTCTCACCACGCTGCTCCCGACACCGAGGGCCGTGCAGAGTTCCGAGGGCACGAGATGATTGATCGCCGCGCGGATGGAGACCGGCCCTTGAGCCGAACGAGTCAGGAAAACAATGCCGGTATCACCAGGAGCTGGACGGATGGTAAGTGAAACGGGACGGCCTGTATGGAGCCCTACCCCTTTGCACGTCACTGATCGTCTTAACGTATGCTGAAGTCTCATAACGGACCGATTCAAACTCCTGAAAGCGATACGCAACCAATGTGCCAGGCAACTTGAAGAGGTATATTATTAATAAGCCATTGAAATATATATACTAATTAATCTTTTACACCAACAGCGTCCGTGGCAAAAATACTACACATGTTGTTTTTTCACAGGCCAGACCAGGTGCCTCTTCTCAACCCCAGATCTGATGGCCTCTTGTAGCAAATCGGGCGAACCTGCAAAGTCCCTTCTGCCCCAACGGGACGAATTTGGCCGGCCCCCACCGGGAGGGCTGCTGCATAGGCCAAGGGGAGAGAAAGGAAGGGGGAAAGGGACAACTGCATCAGAGGAGACTCCATCGTGACTTGGCGGAGAGGTCCTGGTATAGGAGCGGACTAGCGACCAGTTTGTTTGGCCTTCTCGGCCTTGGCCCACGCATCCCGAAGCGAGACCGTGCGATTGAAGACGAGACGGCCGGAGGCGCTGTCCGGATCGACACAGAAGTACCCGATCCGCTCAAACTGGTACCGACTCCCAACCGGGGCCTTTTCGAGGCTTGGCTCCACCCGGCAGGCGGAGAGCCGCTCCAACGAATGCGGGTTGAGGTTGGCGATGAAGTCCTGCTCGTCCTGCACATGGCTCGCCTCGGACTCCACAAGAAGGGGCTCGTAAAGACGCACCTCGGCGTCGAGGGCCTGCGCCGCCGACACCCAATGAATGGTGCTCTTCACCTTCCGCGCGGCCTGGGCGCCTCCGCTCCGCGTCTCCGGATCATAGGTGCAGCGCAACTCCTGCACTTCGCCGGATTGCGGGTCTTTCACCACATCCACACACTTGATGATGTACGCATATCGCAGGCGAACTTCCCGACCCGGAGCGAGCCGGAAAAACTCCTTCGGGGGCACTTCCCTGAAATCATCCCGCTCGATATAGACGACGCGGGTGAAGGGCACGCTCCGCGTCCCCGCCGACAGGTCCTCAGGATTGTTGACGGCGTCCAGCTGTTCCACCTGGCCGGCAGGATAGTTGTCGATGACGACCTTCAATGGCCGCAGCACCGCCATGACCCGGGGGGCGCGCTTATTCAGATCATCGCGCACGAAATGCTCCAGGAGGGCCGACTCCACCACAGCGTCCCGCTTCGTCACCCCGATGTGGTCGCAAAAGGCCCGAATCGCTTCCGGCGTATAGCCGCGCCGGCGAAGGCCCTTCAAGGTCGGCAGGCGGGGATCGTCCCATCCGCTGACTTGTTTGCGCTCTACCAGTTCGAGCAGCTTGCGCTTGCTCATGACCGTGTCGGTCAGATTCAGCCGAGCAAACTCAACCTGCTGGGGACGACTCCCGGCCCCGCACTGCTCGACCACCCAGTCATACAGGGGCCGATGGTCTTCGAACTCCAGCGTGCAGATGGAATGGGTGATGCCCTCGATCGCATCCGAGAGCGGATGCGCATAATCATAGGTCGGATACATCAGCCATGTGGTCCCCGTTCGATAGTGGGCAGCCCGCCGGATCCGATAGAGGATCGGATCGCGGAGGTTGATATTCGGCGAAGCCATGTCGATCTTCGCCCTCAGCACATGGCTCCCGTCTTCGAAACCGCCCGCGCGCATCCGCCGAAACATCTCCAGATTCTCCTGCGTGGAGCGTGTGCGAAAGGGGCTGTTCTTCCCCGGCTCCGTCAGCGTCCCCCGGCATTCCCGAATTTCATCCGCCGATGAGCTGTCGACATACGCCTTCCCCTTGGTGATCAGTCGCTCGGCGTAGTCGTAGAGCTGCTCGAAGTAGTCCGACGCGTAGAACAGACGGTCGGCCCAGTCGAAGCCGAGCCAGCGCACGTCGGCCTGAATGGCCTCCACATACTCAAGACTCTCTGTTGTCGGGTTCGTATCATCGAACCGCAAATGGCAGACCCCCCGAAACTCCCGGGCCAGTCCGAAATTCAGGCAGATGGATTTCGCATGGCCGATGTGCAGATAGCCATTGGGTTCTGGGGGAAACCGGGTCACGACACGGCCGCCATGGCGGCCGCTCTCGAGATCCGCCACGACGATGTCGCGGATGAAGTTCCCGGCTTGCGAGGAGGACGGCGTGGTCATTGAGTCGTGCTACTTCCCGATCCGAGGCAAGTCCGCCCCGAGCCCCAGTGTGGGAGATTGGTTGTAGAGCGTACGGGCTTCCGGCATGGCTGCTTCCAGATCTTTGATCCGGGTGCCATGTCCGGGGTGGGTCGACAGGAACTCGGGCTGGGCCCCGCCTCCCGCCGATTCCATTCGTTCCCACAAACGCAAGGACTCTTCCGGCTCGTAGCCCGCCTGAGCCGCGAGCAAGAGGCCGATGTAATCCGCCTCCGATTCGTGCTCGCGGCTGAACGGCAGTAACACGCCGATCTGGGCGCCAAGTCCAAGTGCTTGCATGATCGCCTGACCGGCGAGCGGATTTGTGCCGGAGACGCCAAGGGCAATGTTCGCCGCAGCCAGACCGGCGTTGGCCAACTGTCCCTGGCTTATGCGCTCTGCCCCATGCCGGGCCAGCGCATGCACCACTTCATGGCCCATCACCGCCGCCAGGCCCGCCTCGTTCTTGGCGAACGGGAAGAGGCCCGTATACACCGCGATTTTCCCTCCGGGGAGCGCGAACGCATTGGGTGTGCGATCATCTTTGATCACCACGACCTGCCACTGGAACCGATTCGCGGAGTCCGCATACTTTGAAGCCTTCGCCGCTGCGATAATCCGGGCTGCCACCCGCTTGACCGGTTCGACCTCTTTCGGATCGCGCGAGATCTTGTTCTTGGGATCATTCAGGACCTGTTGATACGCCTGGAGCCCCATCTGCTGCTCTTCCGCTTCCGTTATCAGAAGGAGCTGAGACCGCTCCGTGTAAGGATTGGTGGCACACCCCGGCCACGAGACCGCCAACGCGGCCGCGAAAATCACGCGGCCCAGCCCGGAGGAGTAGGCACTGGCGATCGACTCTACGGTCCTCCCCACCATCCCGAACACGTCAACCTGCATTTCCACTCCTCCGCAGGAGTTCTTGGCCCTTTCCCTCTTTCATTCTCGATCGCACATGCCCAGCGTCGGCCAAGGGAGGATTCTGCAGAACCGGGGCCAAATGGTCAAGCCGTCTTCCGGCTCCAGACAAAACCCGGCAAATATTGCCTTGTGGACTTCAACCCTCGTTTCCCCCTGTCACCAAACTGACGACGGTTCGGGAGCTTTCCCGATCTTTGTTCTGTCTCATGCGCCAGCGACAAGTCCGAGGCATCCCGGCAGACTGGCTCCAATCCTCACGGCGAGCTCTTTCGGGATAGTCGATGCGCCTAGTGAGAAACGACATTTCTCTTCGTAAACCCTCCTGGCATTGTGATTGCGTTATCCATCCCCGGGAAATACATCCCTGCCCCTTGGCAGGCACTGTTTCCGGGATCTGGGGGATGGGGCACCGTTCAGATGGGACCTCGCGCCATCGCTCACATCTCGCACCTTGAGCGCCTCTCCATGAATTCGGTCGATCTCATGTCTTCCAAAGCGGTCATGGCTTCCGGACGGATTGCCGTCCGCATTGCGGATCTCACGCTCGTCCTCGTATCGGATGATCCCGATCTCACGCTCGGCGTGACCGGCGCGATGGAAGCGTGTATGACCCACTCGGATCAGGCCGACATGCACGTGCTGGTCACCTGGGGTGACGGGAAAGAGTTCCAGGTCGACCACGCGAGAACGCCTCTTTTCGATTCGGGCGCCGTTTGGCACTTATCGGACGAGGGAGGACGCTATCGCTTCCGCTTCACGTCTCCCCGGTTCGGTCGGTTTCCCTATAAGGTCGCCGCCTTCAACAAGGACTTCACGCGCGGGACCATCGCGCTGGATCGAATGGCCTTCCCGGCGGGGCGTCCCATCAATCCCTTGGAGTATCCGCTCGATGAACTGATGCTGCTGAACATGCTCGCGCGGGGCCGCGGGGTGGAGGTCCATGCCTGCGGCGTGGCGGATGCCGACGAGAACGGGTCCCTGTTCCTGGGACAATCGGGCGCTGGCAAGACGACGACCGCGCGGATCTGGGACCAGGTGCCCGGCATCACGATTTTGAGCGACGACCGGATTATTCTCCGCAACGTCGGAGGGACGATCTGGATGTATGGCACGCCCTGGCACGGGGAAGGTCGGCTCTCCCATCCCGGCCAGGCGCCGCTCCGACAGATCTACTTTCTCCGGCATGGGCCAGCCAATGAGCTGGTCTTGCAACCCTCCCGTGATGCGATGACACGGATGTTTGCCTGTAGCTCTCCTCTTTTCCACAGTGCCGACGCGTTGGACTTCACGTTGAGCCTGCTGAACGAGATTACGGCGAGGATTCCCGCCTACGAACTGCGATTTTTCCCAGACCGCCGCGTCTTGGACCTGCTACCCCATTCAAGAGCCTGCTAATCCAGGGCATCCCGACTATGCCGACGCTCACCGCCAGGCTCTCAGATGTCCGCAGCAATCTCCCCTCGCACGGCTATCGTATCCGCTTTCACGTCACAGGCCGGAGCATGCTTCCGACCATTCACGACGGCGATTGCATCATCGTCGAGCCGATCATCCCGACGGTCGTCCGATGCGGCGATATTCTGCTCTGCCGCACCCGACGCGGGCTCCTCGCCCACCGAGTGGTCCGAATCGAACGGGAGCCGTCGCTCGTATCTCGTATCTCGGGTGAGGCCTCTGACGAGATACGCTTCACGAACAACGAACGACGCGGCGTTCTCCCTAACGTCATGTTTGTCTTGCGAGGCGACGCCTCCACTTCGACCGACGATCCGGTCCATCCCGAGCAGGTGGTCGGACGAGTCGTGGCGGTCGAACAACAGGGGGCGCTGAATTCGCTCATCGTAGCTATGAAGGAAGCGGCTTACGCCTGGTTGCGGGTCCGGTGCGCGTAGCGGGCGCCGAAGGCCGCGAGGCCGGTCGCCATCAGAAGCAGGGAGCTCGGCTCCGGCGTCGTCGCCGGGCCAGTGGTCAAGGTCAGCGTGATCCCGCTGTTCCAGAAGTGACAGTCCGGGTCAAACCCAAGGGCGAAGTTGTTGCCGTTGGCGATGTAGGAATTCAGGGCGCTGAGCTGGCCCGAGGTGAAGGTGTAGCTGTAGTCCGTTGGGGTCGTGGTGAAGGAGAACGGCTGGCTCGATCCATTGTAGTGATCGATGGGCAACGTCAGGAACGTGTCTGCGGTCCCGACGTTCAAGAGCCAGCCGCTATTGTTATGGTATCGGGTATCGACAAAGTCGTCGATGATGTCGTCGGCATTCCCCTGTATGGCATCATCCGTGAACGAGGCCATCCCCGCATTCTTCGCGGAGTCCAGCAGGTGAATGAACAGCGCATTAGGGTTACTGTCCCAGTTCCGGATTTGACCGATGGAAAGAGTCGCCCCGAGGACAGTCTGCCCCGCGCCGAGATTCACACTATCCTTCCGCCAGGTGTAAATGTTGTGATGGTCGAGGTCGCTGAGGTCGCCGAGGTTGTATGAGATGGTGGCGGCCGAGGCCAGCGCCGAGAGGCTCAGGCTGGCGGCAACCGCCAGAGCGAATCCGAAACGCATCCGAGTGAGTCCCATCGGCATGATACCCTCCTCTCACTCCCTGCTCATCGGAACAACCGGAACAAAACGTAACTCATCCCAGTTCGCCCTTTCTCACAAGAGCCTAGCACCCCCGTAAGGGAGCAGGTATGATGCCTGCGGGGAGTCTGCACGACGCATCCATCCATCACCAACAGGTTCGAATACATGAAAATTCGACGCAAACCGCCGAAACCGGCCCAATCGGGCACGCCGCTCTATGTGGTGGGCTACTCTGGAGCCACGCCCAGTCCCGATGAATTGCAATGTTGGTTTGACTTGGACTATGGCGGCCCGCTCAAATTGATGACGATCTCCTCCCCGCAGAACGATCAGGCGGCCGGCTCTCTGCTGGCCATGCACGGCCCCTGGCGCGTGCACTGCCAGATGGCCTGCGCTCCCGCCGAGGCTGCCCGATGGGCATCGGGGTTGGAATGGCGCCATGAGCGGGCCGCCACCGTCACCCTCGTGAGTGCCGCGCCTCGCGACATCGTCGATGTCGTCATCCTTGCTGCCCGGCTGGCCCGTGGGCTCAGCCTGCTGACGGGGGGCACCGCCTTCGATCTGCGGACGCAGACCTTCTTGAATCCCTCGGATTGGATCGATCGTCGATTGGAGCAGTTTGCCGTGGCTGATCACGTGACGGTGTGCCATGACGAGACACCCGACGGTACACAGGAATGGTTCTTCACGCAGGGGCTGGCCAAGTTCGGTCTGAATGAGATCGAATCCTTCCAGCCGCGCAGCCTGCCGGAGCAGCCCGTGATTGAGCGTCTGACCGACATCGCACAGGAATTGATCCGGCTCGGCCAGATTCCCAAAGTCGGCGCGTCGATCGCGCTTCCCCTGTTGGACCTGTCCGTTCACGCCGTCCGGCACCGGACCGCCACCCATGTCGGGGCTTCTCTCATTCTCCGGGAGATCATCTGGCAGGCCTTGTAAGAACATCCGCCGGAGCCATCCGCCGGAGCCAGTTGACAAACTTTTGAGCGACGTGGTACCCAATTTGGCCCGAAGACACGTGTTGTGCTCACCATTTCTACCCTAGAAGGAGGTTCCGAATGTCGGATATAGCTCCCGAGATCAAAGTTGGCGATACCGCCCCCGATTTCACGCTGAAGGATCAGGATCAGAAGGACGTGAAATTGAGCGAGTTTCGCGGGAAGAAAAACGTGGTGCTGGCGTTCTATCCCCTGGATTGGAGCCCGGTCTGCACGGGCGAGAACAAGTGCTTGACCGACGATTTCCCTCAGTTCCAATCGGCCAATGCCGAGCTGTTCGGGATCAGCACCGACAGCTTTTTCTCGCACAAGGCCTGGGCCGATTCGCTGGACCTCAAGCATCGGTTGCTGGCGGACTTCAATCGAGAGGTGGTCAAGAAGTACGGCCTCTACTTTGAACCGCTGAATTGCGGGAAGCGGGCGACCGTGATTGTGGACAAGAACGGCAAGGTGGCGTACGTCAAGGTGCAGGAAATCAAGGTGGCGCGAGAGGACAAGGACATCCTCGCCGCGTTGAAGAAACTCGGGTAGCCGGGAGTGCTGAGGACTGAGGAAGTCGGACATCCGGCCACTCAGTCCTCAGCCCTGAGCAGCATGAGCGGATTCGTCGAAGAC
>JACRLS010000070.1:11551-12962 GCA_016235225.1 Nitrospirota bacterium
ACGGACGCCCCGGCGTCGATCGTGGCATACGGTCTGGCGACCTGCGAGCCCTGCAAAGCCTACGATCCTGTCCTCGAAGAGACGGCGGCCAGGTTTCCGAACGTCAAAGTCGGCAAGGCCAAGATGCACGTCCCCGGCCGGTGTCGTGAGATCAAGAGAACGCACTCGTTTGAAACCTACCCGACCACCCACCTGTTCTCAAAGGGCAAACTGCTGCTCACACGCGAAGGCCAGATCGAGGCGGCCGAACTGGCGGCCTTGATCGCCGATCATCTCTCACCCTAGATAAACAAGGCACACTGCGGCAGGAGACCGGTCCAGAGGCTAACGTCCGGACTTGGGTCCTCGTGTTTTGGAACAGTGTTCGTGCTGGACGACCCACCCCGCAGCTTCTTTTTGGAGAATGTTCGTGCAGAGTCCCCGATCTTCTCCCTGGCTCTGCCCCGCATTGAGCATCTGAAACACATAGCGATAGGTCGCCCAAGCCGTAGCCCCCGAGACGCGGATGCGGAGATCAGAAATCTCCCCGGCGTACCGCACGGGGCTGCCTTGCTGGAGCTGGGCCTCGTATTCCTCAAGCCAGGCGTGGACGGCGTCCAGCGATTCGGCCTCGCCGTCCTGAATGCCTCCATAGTCCTTCGCATAGAGCCCCAGCACCGACTGCCGATCCCTGGTCGTTGAAAAGTCGACGATCGCCTGGGTGGTTTGCACAATCGTGTGGCGAATCGCCTCTTCCTCCGGACCGGCCCAAGCCGGAAGGCCCATCACGGCCAGCCAGCCGGCCACCATCCAGCTCATGTTCCTGTGATACATAGACGCCCTCGGGTATGTGGGGACGGATCGTACGGAATGGAGAGGACGAAGCGGCAACAGAGAGCCGAGCACTCAGCGAATCTACCCCGCGTACTCAAACCAGCGGTCCGGCGTCTGCATCAGGCGGATCTGTCGAAGGCGCCCGGCGGGAAGCGCTCCCTTCAGCCGGCTCCAGATGTCTCGCGCGAGCCGCTCCCCGGTTGCAACGCCGTGTGAGCGGGCCTCGGAGCCCTTCGAGAGTGGGAGAACGGCGCGGTCCTGCACGAGCCGATCGAGGGCCAGCGGATCGACGACCTGGCCCCGATCCGGATCAACCGGGCCGTGAACGGTGACGAAAAATTCGGCGACAGGAGCGCCGGCCCCGCTGCGCTCCGGCAGGGTATAGCGACGGGTGACGCTGGCGCTGACGGGGAACTGGCCGCCGGCCGCCATGTCGGGAGCGGTCACATCCACGCACCCGTCTTCATCATCGTACAAACGGATGCGTTCCACCTGCCCGATCTCCCGGCGTCGCGCTAAGAGTCGTCACAGGACGCCGGCGACATGTTCGCCGGTCGGCAGCCCCTGCTTGAAGTAGGGGGTGTCCAGGTTGAGATGT
>JACRLS010000071.1:0-3523 GCA_016235225.1 Nitrospirota bacterium
AAAGGTGGGATAGAACCAGGTAAAGAGCCCCAACATGAAACTCCCGACGACAGCCGTCAGCGAGAGAGCCAACAGGGCCACGCGGAGAAAATCCCTCGCCATCCGGTCATACCGTGCGGCGGCCGTCCGATCCCGCATAATCAATCCGGTGAATTCCAGGATCACGCAAAAGAGCGGGAGCGCCAGGACAAATCCCCCGAAGTACGTGTGCTGCTGAGTCACGAACCACACAAAGGTTCGATTGTCGAACGAGCCGTAGCGGGGATAGGCCCCCGAGTCAGGGGACGGAGCTGCAGGACCGGACGGCACTCCGGGGGTCTTATAGTAGATATCGACAGAGGGGTCGGCGCCGGTGTCAGCCCAGCCGTCCGTGATGCCTCCTGCTATCAGCAGGGCGGCAAGCCCACCCACGAGACACCATAGTAGAGACCATTTGAACGCCGTCCCTCGGACTGGCTTCAGACCACCAGACAGGCACCTATCCATGCCGCCCTGCCTCTCCGACCATCAACTCCGCCGGCTTCGCAGCCATCGGACGACCGGCTCCCCCACCCAAGAGCAACCCCATGACGAACGGGCACCGCAACAGTGAGGCCGGCACCGTGCGTTCGACCTGATCTTCCACGTGCCGGCGATAGCCTAAGTAGTAGCCGTCGATCACCATCAGCAACCCCACCAGGGCGGCGACCAATCCGTGAAGGATCACCGGCTGTTGGCTCGGCATGATGACAAAGGTCAGGAGACCGGCCACCGCCAGATAATAGGTGGCCGCAAATGCCAATCCCGGCCACCACCAGAATCGGAAGAGCTCGCCCCAGCCGATCATTGCCGCACTCACCGTCCAGGAGGAGGACCGTTGCTCGCCGGCCAGGTAGGCGGGCACCGCAAGAGTCCCAGCCACGAGCCCGACCAGACCAAGCTGCGTGAGGGTGGCCTGCCCCCATTCACCCAGGCCGGCGCTCACCATCGCCACCACAGCCGGGACCAGTGCAGCCCCGGCAACCCAGGGAAGTAGTTGCCGGCCTTTTTGCCCGACCATGGCGCGCAGCGGCGCCCCGTCTGGGAACGTCAGCACCGGCGTCCCGTCCGCCTGGAGACGACGCACATGTCCGATCTCGAAGGCATCGCGGACCACCGAGGTGCAGGCGATGATGATCGCCATCATCCCAGGCCCCTCTGGATGCTCCAGAAAATCATACTGCGCCACGAATTTGAGCAGCGCCAGCACCAAGAGAGACAGTTGAATCCCATACACGAAGCCGATCCACCCTCCCACCCAGGCCACTCGCGACAGCCCATCGCGAGCCAAAATCGTCCGCCAGTCGGCTCCCCGTCCCAACCGGTACACCACGACCGCGGACAGCGTACAAATGGCGCCGCTCACCGCCAGCAGCATCATCGGGTCCGCCAGCGGCCACATTCGCTTGGCCAGGCGGTAGAGCGTAAAGGCGACAAAGCCGGCAACGAACATGGCCCACCGCTTGCGGCGACGCACTTCGTCCGAAGTCACGGCTATGGTCAAGCGCGGGAGCACCCGCAAGGTCATTCGATGCAGCACGTTTTCCGTCATGCGTGACACGTGACGCGTGACGCGTCAGGCCAGCAATCTCCCTTTCCTTTCCTGCCCGTCACTGGTCACGGCTTCCCAGCCATGCCGAAGTATCGGGCTTTCAGTTCTTCCATCAAGGCAACGGTCACGGCCTCATGCCCGCGCTCTAGGGCCGTTTTTTCCAACTCAGCTTTTGCCATCGCACGCACAGAGGCCGGCACACGGCTCAGGCGCGCATCGGCCTCGGCATCCCATCGAACACTGCCCCCTCGTCTCGCCTCACCAAGCAGTCCCATCGTGACGACGCGGGCCCCCTTCGCTCGCGCATAGTCATCCACGCTCGGCCGCAGGAGCACTTGCACATAGGGCGGCATGCGATCGAGGAGATGCCGGGCTTCATCTGTCCACATCAGCCGGTCAATGAAAGGATGGGCATCCGCGGCTCCCACCTCGAGCCCCACCCGCCACCGGCACCCGCAGCACTCCGACCGGACCAGCCAATGGTCATCGCCCAACCCGGGCTGCTCCGCAATTCCCTGCGTATGCATCCACCGCCCGCACCCACACACAAGAAAGCCAACGCTGAACGAGGCATCGGTCTTTGATTCATCGTTCATCGTTCACCATTTATCGGTATCCCCGTTATCCGATCTTCCCCGGATACAAAATGTAGAGCATGGAATAAGTAAAGCTGCCGGTCAGAAACAAGATACAGTAGATCACCATCGTGAACCGGCCCAGCGCCCGATGCCTGCGGGCCCCATCAGGCCAGATCCGCTGAATCGCAAACTCGACGGAGAAGACGGTCGCGACGAGCACCAAGAGCCCGAGACAGACCATCAGCTTCCGCGATCGGCCCCCCTCGATGATCTGAGCGCGAAAACCGAGCACGATCATATAGACCGCCATCACGAGTCCGATGATGACCAATATGATGTGCAGGATCAGCACGGGAATAAACACGTGATCGTAGAGGGCCTGTGAGCCGCCAAACCCTTCCTTGCCTTCGACGGCCAGGACGCCCAACTGGCGAAAGAGGTAGTAGGACGTGAAGAAGGCCAGCATGGCGATCATGCCCCCGAACATCAGCCAATGGTGGGCACCTGCCTTGCCACGCCGCGCCTGCACCCACCCGATGACGAAGAGACCCGTGAACAGCGCAGCCATGGTCTGACTCAAATCGGCGCCCATCGTGGCATGGGTACCGAAAAATCCTGGCTGCTTCAAAGTCTCAGCGTTTTCTTTTATCCACTCTGCAAATTGTTCAAACAGTCTGAGCCACTTCATTCTAGTCCATGTTTAGTTTCACTTGATTCCTTGCGCGACTGCCGTTTGCTCCAGCTCCGTTACAGACTCGAATCCAGCATCCGTCATCCATTGCATAGCGTCCGCCGTCGTGAAGCACTGCCCACGCTCGGTGTTGACGAGAATATGCACCGCGAAAGCCGTCGTCCAAGCCGGACTCGTCCGGGACGCGTCGAGAAAGCGATCCTTGATGACCAACCGCCCTCCGGGGGCCAGGTGCGTAAAGACCTTTTTCACAAGCGCGGCATTACCCGCCCCATCCTGGTAATGGAGAATGTCGGACATCAGGACCACGTCGTAGGGCCCGCCGAGTGGATCGCGGTTGAAGTCGCCGGGCTGCAAGGTAATGCGCTGGTCGAGTCCTGCATCCTTGACGATCCGCTCCGTCACGCGAAGCGTCTGCGGCAAGTCGAACACGGTCGCCTGCAGGTGCGGATAGACGGAACAAAACGCGATCGCATTGGTGCCGGCGCCGCCCCCGAGATCCAGCAATGTGCTGGCCCCCTCCAGATTGAGACGCTGGGCAAAGCTTGGCCCGCTCTGCTTGCCGATCCGATGCAGGACCGCCAGCACATTCACACCCAGGTCAGGATCGGTTTCGAACACGTGCCGAGTTGCCGGCGACCGGCCGGTGCGTATCGTCCCTTCCAATTTGGCCCAGTTCCCCCA
>JACRLS010000071.1:3612-7271 GCA_016235225.1 Nitrospirota bacterium
GAACTCGGGTTCGCCCCGTACCAAGTTGGTTTGAGCCACTTTGGTGTTGTGGTAGTGTTCCCCCTCTTTCGTCAGAAGGCCGATGGACACCAGGGCATTCAGCAAAAGCGCCAGGGCCCTGAGATCGGCCCCGACCTTGTGAGCCACCTCTCCCGCCGTCCGGGACTTGCGGTCGAGCGCTGAAAAAACGTCCAGCTTGACCGCAGTCAGAAGAATCTTGGTTTCCCAGTAGTAGCCGAGTTGAAAGACCTCGGCCAGGGAGAGTTCACGCACGCCAGCCATCGCGTCTAACTCCGCGGTTTCTCAGCCATTCCCTTTGAGGTTCGTGCCTTTTAAGCGGGCAATCTTACTCGCAACAAAGACGCAAACGCAAGGCGAGGAATCCCGAAGAGAAGCAGGACGAATCGAGTCAGAACGATCTCAGGAAGGTTTCAGATAGAGAACCGCCAGGGGAGGCAACGTGAGGACAATGGATTGCATGAAGCCATGACTCCCAACCGGTTCTGACAGGACGCCGCCGGCGTTCCCCATGTTGCTCCCGCCATAGCAGGAGGCGTCGCTGTTCAGCACTTCACGATATGAACCGGGAGCCGGCACCCCGATGCGGTAGCCGGATCGAGGGACGGGTGTCAAATTGCACACACAGATCAGGAATTGGCCGGCATCCTCTGCACGACGCACGAAGGCGATGACCGAGTGCAATTCATCGCTGAAATCGATCCACTGAAAGCCCGCCCAGGTAAAGTCCACCTGGTGAAGCGCCGGCTCGGACCGATACAAGCGATTCAGATCGCGCACCAAGTGCTGCAGCCCCCGGTGGGACTCGTGCTCCAGCAGATGCCACTGCAGACTCGAATCGTGGTTCCACTCCCACCATTGGCCGAACTCTCCGCCCATAAACAAGAGTTTCTTGCCGGGATGTGCGTACATATAGGCATAGAGGGCCCGCAAGTTCGCAAAGCGCTGCCACAAATCCCCGGGCATCTTGTCCAGCAAGGCGCGCTTCCCATGGACCACTTCATCATGGGACAGCACCAGCACGAAATTCTCGCTGAACGCGTAGAGGAGCCCAAACGTAATATGATGCTGATGAAACCGTCGATGCACGGGCTCTCGCGAAAAATACAGCAGCATGTCGTGCATCCAGCCCATGTTCCATTTCAGGCTGAACCCGAGCCCCCCGACCAAGGTGGGGCGCGACACGCCGGCCCAGGCCGTCGATTCTTCCGCAATGGTCAGCACACCGGGATGCTCACGGTGCACCATCACATTGAACTCCTTGAGGAACTCGACCGCCTCCAGGTTGTCGTTGCCCCCGTATTGATTTGGCACCCACTCACCGGCCTTCCGAGAGTAGTCAAGGTACAGCATGGAGGCCACCGCATCGACGCGCAACCCGTCGATATGATAGCGGTCGAGCCAGAACAGCGCACTGTTCAGGAGAAAATTGCGCACCTCAGGACGACCGAAATTGAAGATACGAGAGTGCCATTCCGGATGGTAGCCCTGCCGGGGATCGGCGTGATCATACAGATGAGATCCGTCGAACCAGGAAAGCCCATGCGGATCGTCTGGAAAATGCGAAGGGACCCAGTCCAGAATCACCCCGAGGCCCGCGTGATGGCAGGCATCGACAAACGACATGAAGTCGTGTGGGTTGCCGAACCGGCTTGTCGGCGCAAAATAGCCGGTGGTCTGATATCCCCACGAGCCATCAAACGGATGCTCCGTGATGGGCATGAGTTCCAGATGGGTGTACCCGAGGTCTGTGACATAGGGAATGAGTTTCTCGGCAAGCTCACGATAGGTCAGCCACCGGTTACCTTCCTCCGGCACACGCATCCACGAGCCGAGATGGACTTCATAGACGGCCAGCGGGGCGCGTAACGGGTCTCGCCTCGTCCGCTCTTCCATCCAGCGCTGATCTCCCCATTGATACCCGGATAAAGAATAGGTCACCGATCCGGTCTTCGGACGGACCTCAGCGGCAAAGGCATAGGGGTCGGCCTTGAGCAGGGCAAAATCCTGATCACGAGCCCGGAGTTCATATTTGTAGATCTCACCGGGGCCGATATCCGGAATGAACAATTCCCAGAGACCGGTCGCGCCCCGATTCCGCATCTGGTGTCGTCGGCCATCCCATCCGTTGAAATTTCCGACCACGCTCGCACGGATGGCGTTGGGAGCCCACACGGCAAACCGAACCCCCGTGATCCCATGGATCGAGCAGAGATGCGCCCCCAGAAGCTCATAGGTTCGGTAATGACGCCCTTCGGCAAACAGGTGAAGATCGAAATCCGTGATGAAGGGGGCGAACGCATAGGGATCATGCCGCTCCGTGATGCCGCCCCATCGATCCCGCACACGAAGCCGATACCGCGACGGGTCGAAGGTCTGCCGGATGGTCGCCTCAAAGAGTCCTGCCTCATGCACCTTCGTCATCGGGAGCGCCTTGTCATTCGCCTGATCCAGCAGAACTGTTGCCTCCTCCGCCTCTGGCAAAAAGGCACGGACGACCGTCATAGTCGTTCCCTGCTCGTTGAGCGGATGCGGTCCCAAGAGCGTGAACGGATCCCAATGCTCCGCCCGAATCAGCAGTTCCATATCATGACCGGAGAGTGACATACCCAGGCACTGTATCCCATTTACCCTTTGCTCGCAACGCAGGAGCGGGCGCGAACGTACTTCGTGCGGGAATCGCCCCCACCCCGGCCTGCTCATCGCTCTGCCCCTCAGGGGAACCCGATAGCAGGTGGGGAAATGGGAAGCGATCTCATAGCCACAGAACACGTTGTCCGCGCGCGGGTATCCTGTGCGGAGACGATCCACCTATTCACGCCGACTTCCCGGCTACAGGGCATGCACCGCGTCGTTCAGGTTGAGACAAGTTTCTCGACCGTGAGTCGTAGATCCGAAGTAGTCCTAGACCAAGAACTGGACATCCCGCTGTAGGCTCGCCAAATCAGAAGGGCCCGCTGATCGGACGACCAGCAGGCCCTTCGAGAACAACGACCGCGCCTCTCGTCACTTCACGAGGTGTAATCCTCCCTGGAGTCGACCATCTGCCCCGCGAGATTCCTGAGCAGCGGACGGTCCGGCAGGTCTCGACATGTTCCGGGGTCTTGAGGAATCCGGTCTTCCACCACGAGACCCATACCGTCGATCCTGAGCCGGCCGTTGCGCCCCACGTACGGGATAGGCCGGGCCTTCGCTGCCCACCGCGAGAGGCACAGACTGTCCCAGTAGTTTTTCGATCGCGCACAGATCACCATGATCTTCGGCCGTGACGAAACTGGTCGCCCGCCCCGTGGCGTTCATGCGCGCCGTCCGCCCGATCCGGTGCACGTAGTCTTCCGGGCAGTTGGGCAGGTCATAGTTGACCACATGGCCGATGTTGGCCACGTCGATCCCACGTGCCGCAATATCCGTGGCGACAAGGATTCGGAACTGGCCGTTTCGAAACCCCTCCAGAGCCTTGCGGCGCTGCGGGAGCGTCCGGTTACCGTGAATCACGGCCACATTATGTCCCGCCTGAGCTAGTACGCGGCCCAGGCGATCCGCCCGATGCTTCGTTCGGGTAAAGACCAGAACCGACTCCTTGTCCTGTCCCAGGAGAGAGACCAAGAGATCGGTCTTGCGATCATGACTGACATGATGCA
>JACRLS010000004.1:0-1437 GCA_016235225.1 Nitrospirota bacterium
AAAGTCCGGTCGAACGGTGGGATTTCTGGAAGCAGCATTTCGATCGCTGCATCAAATGCTACGCCTGCAGCCAGGTCTGCCCCCTCTGCTACTGCGACCGCTGTATCTACGAGAAAAACGATCCTCAGTGGATCGAAACCAGCGCGCACCCGGAAGGAAATTTTTCCTGGAACATCATCCGCGCCATTCACTTGGCGGGCCGCTGCACCTATTGTGGCGAGTGCGATCGGGCTTGTCCCGCCAACATTCCGTTGAATCTGATCAACCGGAGGTTGTCGAAAGTCTCGGAGGAGAGCTTCGAATATCGCTCCGGGTACGATGAAAAAGCCCACCCGCCCATGATCGTCTTTTCCCCGGATGATAAGGAGAATTTCATCCGATAGGGGACTGACACCCTTCCATGAGGTGTCTGTCCCCGTCCGAACGTGACACATGAAGCTGCTGACTCGACAGAATCTCGACAAGTGGGTGGCGGCGCAGGTGGCTGCCAATGTCCACGTCGTGGCCCCGGTGATCCAGGCGGGGCAACCCGTGATGGCGCTTGTGCAAAGGCCGGCGGGCATCGATCTCAGCCTCGTCATCGCACGAAACTCATTCAAAGATTTTCTCTTCCCTCAGACCGAAACCGTCATGGTCTACACGATCAAGAAAAACGGCGTTGATGTGCAACCGGCGGGGATGGAGTTTCCCGAAACGGTGGTGCTCGGCTCGCGACCGTGTGACGCCGCCGGCGTGGCGGCCATGAAGCCGGTGTTTACCTGGCTCGGGGAAGATGATGGGTTGTTCCTGAATCGGATGGAGCGCACCACCGTGGTGTCCCTGGCCTGTGTGCGAGGGGATTCCTGTTGTTTCTGCACGAGCGTGGGGTTGGCCCCGGATACAACGGAAGGCAGCGATGTGCTTCTTCGAGAAACGGTCGGCGGAAATTTCAGCGTCGAAACCGTCACGGACAAGGGGGCGGCCCTCGTGGAGCGATGGGCTGAGTTCTTCGAAGACCGGTCAGAGGACATCAAGCCCAGTGTCCCGCCTCCGGTTATCGAGCGGAGTAATGTGGAAAAGATCCTGACGTGGCTTTCTGATCCGGCCAATTACGACCATACGGCGTGGGTTGAACATACGGCCAAGTGCGTCGGTTGCGGCGCCTGTACCTATGTCTGCCCGACCTGTCATTGTTTTGACCTCACGGATGAAGGGAATGACCGCGGCGGTGAACGGCGGAAAAATTGGGATGCCTGCCAGTTCGATCACTTTACCGCTCATGCCGGAGGACACAATCCACGCGCGCTGCAGTCGCAGCGATGGCGGAATCGATTCATGTGCAAGTTTCACTTCTATCCGACCAAGTTCTCTTCCAAAGGATGTGTCGGGTGCGGTCGTTGCATTCGGGTTTGCTACGTAGGGCTCGACATCACCGAGATGATGGAAAAGGTGACCGGG
>JACRLS010000004.1:1449-9114 GCA_016235225.1 Nitrospirota bacterium
ATATCTACCTGCCTCACATGGTGACCATTAGGACCCTCGTCCCAGAGAGTCACGACACTGTGACCTTTGAGCTGCAGTTTCAGGAAGAAATCGCGCGCCAGAATTTCTCGTTTGAGCCCGGCCAGTTCGCGTTGATCGGGGCATTCGGCGCCGGAGAGAGCGCCCTCACCATGGCCTCCGGGGCCACCCGGAAAGGTTCGGTAGATGTGACCTTCCGAAAAATCGGGCGTGTAACCGGAGCGCTCGGGCGTCTGAACCAGGGGGACACTGTTGGTTTCCGGGGTCCATTCGGCAACCGGTTTCCTATGGAGCGGTATAAGGGAAGGAACTTGTTGTTTATCGCCGGTGGGATCGGCCTGCCGGCCGTGACCTCGGTGTTGTTCGACTGCCTGGAAGCGAGAAACGACTACGGAACCATCACCGTCCTCTATGGGGCCCGGAGCACCAAGGACCTGATTTATCAGCGCCACATCGCGGAGTGGGAGCGTCGTCTCGATGTGAACATGGTCAAGACCGTTGACCCCTGGGGCGTCGCCGACGGGTGGGACGGGAAGGTGGGGCTCATTCCCGTGGTGCTCGAACAGATCAATCCATCCCCTGAGAATACCGTCGTCATCATGTGCGGACCGCCGATCATGATCAAGTTTGCGATGCAATCGCTGGAGAAGCTGGGATTCAGGCCTGAACAGGTGTACCTGACCGTGGAGAACAAAATGAAATGCGGTCTCGGGAAGTGCGGTCGCTGCAATATCGGAGACATGTACATTTGCAAAGAGGGACCGGTGTATACCGCAGCCCATATGAAACGGATGTATCCGGATTTTTAGACGAGAGGCGATGGGCTATAGGTAATGGGCGATAGGACTGAGACAAGCACTGGTTTTGCCCCATTGCCTATCACCTATCGCCTATAGCCATTTGTCGGAGTGCAACATGGATGACGGGAATGCTGTAAATCAGAAGAATGACGAGAAATTGGTCCCGATACACATCATGGGCCGGACTTATGAGGTGCCCGATTCGCTGACCATCATGAAGGCGGTCGAGTATGCCGGGCATCAGTACATTCGAGGATGCGGCTGTCGGGGCGGAATTTGTGGCGCCTGCGGGACATTCTATCGGTTGCCGGGGGACTATCAATTGCAGACGGCTCTCGCCTGCCAGACCGTCGTTCAGCCCGGCATGATGATCATGCAGTTGCCCTACTTCCCCGCCAACCGACCCGACTATGACCTTGAAACCCTGAATGGGAAGCGCGATGGGAACGGCGTCCCGCCACCCTCACGAGACGTCCTCCATGAGTCTGTGCGCCAGATGTATCCGGAGGTGTACCGGTGCGTGGGGTGCGCGACGTGCTCTCGGACCTGCCCCATGGATATCGATGTCATGGATTATGTCGCCCTGATCGGCCGAGGCGATCTTGAAAAGGCGACCGAAGTGTCGTTTTCGTGCATCATGTGCGGTCTCTGCGCGATTCGGTGCCCCGCGCAGATTTCTCAATATACGGCTGCGATGTATGTGCGCCGTCTGACGGGCCGGTATTTGACTCCCAAGGCCGAGCACCTGAGAACGCGAGTTACCCAAGTGCAAGCCGGGCAGTATGATGCCAAATTGGCCCGGTTACGATCCATGCGGAAGGAAGAATTAGTCGCGCTCTATGCGGCTCGCGAACGCGAGCCCGATCTGTCCAAACCAGGTGAATGGAAACCGAAGGAGACAGCGTGGCTGTAGCTGCGAGCAAATAGCGAGCAGCGAGTAGCGAATAGAGAACAGCTATGTTCCTCTTGCGGTTTCGCTGTTAGCTATTCGCTGTTCGCTTTTCGCTGAAAGGACGTTGTGAGTTATCCGCCAGAATTACAAGAGTTAATCACGCTCGTTGAGAAGACCCGCCCTGCTCGGCTCGACCGAGCGAGAAGCGGAGAATCATTCCCCGCGCTGACGTTGAAGGAACGTCAGGAGCGCCTGAACGAGTTTCACCCCGATTATCGTGCTGAGGCGAAACGAGCGCTGGCCGTTGGCCCCAATAAGGGGGACTTCGTTCCGGTTGAGCTGGCCGATCTTCTGGAATCCCGCAGCAGACTCGACCCGGACCGAGTGCGCTTGGACAGAATCGACGTGGAGACCGATATCCTTATTATCGGGGCAGGCGGAGCAGGCACCGCTGCGGCCCTTGAGGCGATGCAAGCAGGGGTGAGAGTCACGATGGCGACGAAGTTGCGCCATGGTGATGCGAACACCGTGATGGCTGAAGGAGGCATCCAGGCCGCCACCGCGGAGGCCGACTCCCCTTGCTATCACTACCTCGATGTGCTGGGCGGGGGGCATTTCTCGAATGTTCCTGAGTTGGCTTCGACTCTTGTCCGTGATGCGCCCGAAGCGGTCGAGTGGCTCGAGCGCCTGGGGGTGTTATTTGATAAATACCCCGACGGGCACATGAAAGTGGGACATGGAGGAGGAACCTCACGAAAGCGGTTGCATTCCGCCGGGGATATGACGGGCGCCGAGATCATGCGGGTCTTGCGCGACGAGGCGCGGAATCGCCGAGCCATCACGGTGCTGGAGTTCACGCCGGCGATCGAACTCCTGTTGGATCAGGAGGGTCGATGCGCGGGAGCGGTGCTGCTGAATCTTGAAACCAAAGAGCAGTATATCGCTCGCGCCAAAGCGGTCATCCTGGCCACCGGAGGGCTCGGTCGCCTTCACATTCAGGGCTTCCCTTGCACGAATCACTATGGCGCCACCGCGGACGGCCTCGTGATGGCCTATCGGGCCGGCGTGAAGACCTGTTTCCTGGAGGCGACGCAATTTCATCCGACCGGTGCGATTTTCCCCGAGCAGAATGCGGGGCTGCTGATCACCGAAAAGGTCCGCGGCCTCGGAGCTCACTTGTTGAACCGTGATGGCCAGGAGTTTCTCTTTGCGCTGGAGCCCCGCGATGTGGCCTCGGCCTGTATCATCCGGGAATGCAGCCAAATGGGGAGGGGAGCGACCACGCCGGCCGGTCGCTCCGGCGTGTGGCTGGACTCGCCGATGATTGATCTGCTGCACGGCGAGGGCACGGTGAAACGGGAGCTCGGCGCCAAGTATCTCCAGTTCAAACGATTCGGCATCGATATCAGTCAAGAACCGATGCTGGTGTACCCCACGCTCCATTATCAGAACGGCAGGCTGGTCATCGCGCAGAACGGCGAAACCTCCATCCCCGGTCTCTATGCGGCAGGAGAAGTGTCGGGCGGGGTCCATGGCAAAAACCGGCTCATGGGGAATTCCTTGCTGGACATCATTGTGTTCGGCCGGCGAGCCGGTCGTGCTGTGGCAACCGCGGCGCGCGAGGCTGGCACGCCGAAGAAGTTGTCTCTCGACCATGTGCGATCTTTTGAGCGGGAATTGGCCGAGGCGGGAATTTCCGATGGGAAGGTGGGGCCCATGCTCCTCCCCAATTATGCCCCTGAACACATCCGGGTGAGCATGTGCCATCGGCTATGACGCGCCGGGCTGTTCGCTGCTCACTATCGAATAGCGCAATGGCGCGGAAGACGCACATGTTTTTCGGAAAACGCCTCAGAGAGATCAGGGTTTCCAGACATGGGCTTGTTCTCAAGAAGCCGCTCGGCACGCTTGGCAAATTCCTGCTGGTGTTCGGCTTCGTCGCGATTCTCTTCGCCCCGCTGCTCCCGATCACGGTGCGAGGGTCCGCGTTTTTTAACGATTCGGCCGAGTTCTGCATCAACTGTCACCAGATGAATCAGATATACCAGAACTGGTCCCATTCCTCTCACCGGAACTGGGCAGTCTGCGCCGACTGCCATGTGTCCCAAAAGAGCCTGGTGACGAAGCTGGCGGGGAAAGTCCGGGACGGCCTGAACCACGGGTACCCCTACCTCCTCGACAGCGCCCCGGACCCGATCCGCATCAAGAAGCACGGCGCGCTTACCGCGATGGAGAACTGCCTTCGCTGTCACGGAGAGCTGGTGTCGAACTTCCCGTCCCATGATCGCAAGTGCTGGGAGTGCCACCGAGGGGAACCTCATGGGTACTAATGAGGACAGGCACGCGGGGGACAGGCTCCCGCCGCAGGCGGGTGCCTGTCCCCCCTTCTGAAGCGAGCCAGTCCCCATTTTCTATACAGGGAGAAACGCTTATGTTCGGTCTGCGAGTTGGAATCAGTGCCGCTCTGATGCTGGCTGGGCTGTTCGCCGGGGGCTGTACTGAAGAGCCGAAGACGGTCAATACGCTGATCGAGATCCCGGAAGGAGAAAAGGATCCGGCCGTCTGGGGGCAGAAATATCCTCACCATTACGACAGTTACCTCAAGAACTTTGAGCGGACACAGGGGTACAGCAAATACCGGGACGACAACCATGACCGGATCGGCCCCTGGCCCTTCCAATTCATCTTGTGGGACGGGTGGGGGATGGCCGTCGAGTTCAACGAACCCAACGGCCACGTCTATACGCTCCAGGACCAGCTCAAGGTCGATGCCTCGCGGAAGAAGGCCGGAGGCGTCTGCCTCACCTGCAAGACTCCTTATGCGCCTGAGCTGAAGGAAAAGCTCGGGCTCGACTACTTTCAGAAACCGTACACCGAAGTGCATGCCCAGATCCCATTGCACCACCGGGAGCTGGGGATCACTTGCATTGACTGTCACGATCCGAAGACTCAGGCGCTTCGTATCAGCCGGTGGACACTCAAAGAGGGCCTGAAGGCCATCGGCAAAGATGAGGCGAAGCTGACACGCCAGGAACTGCGAACCCTCGTCTGCGCCCAGTGCCATGTGACCTACGCGATCACCAAGAATGCCGAGGGAAAATCAACATACGTCAAGTTCCCGTGGGCCAACGGCAAATGGGGCTACATCTCGATCGAGGGCATCATCAAGCAGATCAAAGACGAGCATATTCTAGAATGGAAGCACACCCCGACCCATCAGAAACTGGGGCATATCCGCCATCCGGAGTTTGAAACGTTCTCGGCGCCCGGCAGCGTGCACTTTGCGGCAGGGGTCGCCTGCGCCGACTGCCACATGCCCTATGAGCGGGTCGGGCGGTCGAAGATTTCCTCCCACCGCTGGGAGAGTCCGCTCAAGAAGAACATGAAGGCCTGTCTCCAGTGCCATAACCAGTCGCCTGAGTGGCTCAGACAGCAGGTCTGGAACAAACAGGACCGGGTGAACCATATGTTCACGAAAGCGGGGTATGCTGTGGCCACAGCCGCGCTGATGATCGAACAGGCCATCGGCACGCCGGGTGTCGTGGAGGAATCGCTGAGCCAAGCCAAGGACCTCTATCACGAAGCCTACCTCCGCAACACCTTCATCGGCTCCGAAAATAGTATGGGTTTTCACAATACGCCGGAGGCCCTTCGCGTTTTGGGAGACGCGCTCGATCAAGCACGGCAGGTGCAACTCCTGACCCAGCAGGCGATCCTGAAGGCCGGCGGCACGCCGAAGACGTTCGATATGGCCGCCATCGACGCCGTCGTCAAGGAGCGGTTCTTGACCAAGGACGGGAAAACCGGGTTCCGGCCGGATGTGCCGAAGAAGGCCGCCGTGCTGGAACCTTTAGAAATAACAGGCGCCGGGCACGATAGTTCCGAGCTGTTCGTTGTGTGGAGGCCAGATGACCGGAACCGATACAGGCAATACGGCCTGGATGCTGATATGCACCTCCCTCGCCATGCTGGCGGTAGTGGGCATTTCGCTCTTTCATGGGGGGATGGTCCGAAGAAAGAATGTCCTGGCTACGATCATGTACAGCCTGGCGGCGCTGTGTGTGGTGAGCTTTTTGTGGATGCTCTTGGGATACTCCTTGGCGTTCGGACCTGACAAGGGCGGGATGATCGGCGGCTTCGAGTGGATCGGCCTCACGGGCATGGAGCGGAATCCGGCATCATCGGCTCCGGCGGTTCCTCCTATCGCCCGACTGCTGTTTCACGGGATGCTGGCTGCAATTGCGCCGGCGTTGATTTCGGGAGCCTTAGCCGAGCGAACGAAGTTTTCCGCGTTTCTCCTCCTGGTCCCTCTGTGGGTCATGTTCGTGTATGTCCCGCTCGCGCATTGGGTCTGGGGAGGGGGCTGGATCGGCAATTACCTCAGCGCGATGGATTTCGGCGGAGGGCTCGTGATTTTCGTAAGCGCGGGCGTGGCGGGTCTCGTTGCCGCCCTCCTTGTGGGACCCCGGCGGGGTTTTGGCGTGGATCCACTTCCGCCGCACGACAGGCTCTTAGCCATACTGGGGGCCGCCCTGCTGTGGTGCGGGTGGCTGGGGCTGGCGGCCGGCAGCACCTATTCGGCAGGGGGGCTGGCCGCCCATGTCGTGGTGGTCACCGTGCTCTCGGCCGGCACTGCGGCTCTCAGCTGGTATCTGGTGGAAAGGTCTCACAAGGGGAAGGCGAGCGTCCTGGGAACCGTGACCGGCTCTGTGGCAGGACTTGTGGCCATCACGGGTGCCGCCGGTTTTGTCGGCATCTGGGCTTCGCTGGTTATCGGGGTAGTTGCGAGCCTCGCGTGCTATGTCGCCGTCGATCTCATACCCCGCCTGGGTGTGGACGATGCCTGCGATGTCTTCGCGATCTTCGGCGTGGGGGGGATCTGGGGCGTGCTGGCCACGGGCTTGTTCGCTTCCGCACGGATCAATCCGGCCGGGCAGGACGGTGTCTTTGCCGGGAATCCACCGCTCCTGGGGATCCAGGCGATCGCTCTGAGCTTTGTCCTCGGATACGTGTGTGTCTATACGTGGATCATCCTTAAGATTGTGGACTTTACCGTCGGCCTCCGCGTGGCGGAGGAGGATGAGGTGGAGGGACTAGACCAAACCCAACACGGGGAGAAGGGCTATGCCTTGTAACATGCCGCGAAGAGTGGGGTGCAGGGCCGGAGGAACAACACCGGCCATCTGGGTGGCAAGGAGCGGCTTGCTGTCGTTTCTGCTCTGCGTCATGGTGCTAGTGGTCGGGAATGCGGGTTGGGCGCAAGCGCCGGCGCCGTTCCTAACAGAGATATCGACGACGCCTGCCGAGTCGTCTCCGAAAATCGATACTGGGGACACAGCCTGGGTGCTGGCCTCGACAGTGTTGGTGCTGGCGATGATCGTGCCCGGGCTGGCGTTGTTCTACGGCGGGATGGTCCGCAGCAAAAACGTGCTGGGGACGGTCATGCACAGTTTCATCGTCCTCTGCCTGGTCAGCCTGCTATGGATTCTCGTCGGCTACAGTCTCGCCTTTGGTCCAGACAAAGCCGGACTGATCGGCGGGCTCGAATGGGTCGGGTTGAAGGGGGTAGGAACGGGGCCCCATCCAATCTACGGGCCGACGATTCCCCATCAAGCCTTCATGGCCTTCCAACTCATGTTCGCGGCGATCACGCCCGCGCTCATCACCGGGGCCTTTGCCGAGCGGATGAAGTTCAGCGCGTTGTTGCTCTTCACCGGTCTCTGGTCGCTTCTCGTGTACTGCCCGATCGCTCATTGGATCTGGGGCGGGGGATGGCTGGGGAAGCTGGGGGCGCTGGATTTCGCCGGAGGGGCAGTCGTGCATATCAGTTCCGGGAGCGCCGCTTTGGTCTGTGCGCTGGTGCTGGGCCAGCGTCAGGGGTATGGCACCGATTACATGGCCCCTCACAATCTTCCGATGACCCTGTTGGGAACCGGACTCCTGTGGTTTGGCTGG
>JACRLS010000004.1:9139-15627 GCA_016235225.1 Nitrospirota bacterium
CGCCGTGAACGCGTTCATCGCCACCCATACGGCTGCGGCCACTGCCGCCTTGACCTGGATGTTCGTGGAATGGGTTCACCGCGGAACTCCCACGGTGCTGGGCGTGGCAAGCGGCGCGGTTGCCGGGTTGGCGACCGTGACGCCCGGAGCCGGCTATGTGGGGCCTTTTTCGGCCTTACTGATCGGGCTGGTGGCCGGCGGTCTGTGTTATACGGCAGTGATACAGTGGAAGGCAAAACTGGGTTACGACGACTCGCTGGACGTGGTCGGCATCCACGGGGTCGGGGGAGTGACCGGCATTCTGGCCACGGGGATTCTAGCCTCGAAGACGGTGAATCCGGGTGGGGCGGACGGCCTGTTTTCCGGTAGTCCGACGTTCTTCGGCATCCAGGCGCTGACGGTGGTCGTCACGGTGATCTTTTCACTCGGGGCCACCTACGCGATTCTCAAGCTCGTGGATCGGCTCGTGGGCTTGCGTGTTTCCGCTGAAGAGGAATCGATGGGCCTGGATCTGAGCCAGCACAACGAGCGCGCATATTCGTGATGACACCGGTCAGGGGCCAAGTCTCGGCATCCGGCAATCTACTCTCTACTTGTCGAATGACGAGCGCGAGATCTCGCTTCGCGATCAACGCTTCACGAGGAGGCGCAGCCCTATGAACGACGCACACGATCGCGTCCATATTGAGTTCATGGGCAAGGTGTTCCTGGTGTCTGAGGGGACCACGTTGCTTGGCGCTCTCATTGAGGCAGGACGGGATTCTGTCAAAGAGATAGGGTGCTCGGGCGGATGTTGCGGGGCCTGCGGGGTCCTCTATCGTCGGCCCGATGAATCCCATGTGCGAACAGGCCTGGCATGCCGTGTCCCTGTCCAGGACGGCATCTCGTTCTCACTGGTTGGTCAGTATCCGTTGCGCAGGGTGGAATACAACCTGTCCGAAATCTCAGATCCCAAACAAGCGCTCTTTGATTTGTTTCCGGAAATTACGACATGTCGGAGCTGCGGACTGTGCGTGCAGGCCTGTCCACAGGGAATTGAGGTCCAACGCGCCATGTGGTGTGCCGTATTTGGAGATTTCGCTGAGGTGGCGGCCCTGTTTAAAAGCTGTGTGCAATGCGGCTTGTGTACCCGAGTGTGCTCCGTCGGCATTTGCCCGTTTCAGATCGCCGTGTACGCCAGCCGGGCGCAAGGGTCGCACTTCACAGGGCCAGCGCCGGATCTCGTGGCCCGTATGACCTCTATACAATCCGGGTCATATGAGAAAGAGTGGAAAGCGGTGCTGCGAAGTCAGGCGCCTCTGTCCGACCAAGAAGCCCGCTGACCGCCTAGCGCCCTGGTGAGATCGCGTCTATGCACACGTTGAGTATCAGAACCGTGACTCCCGCGAATAACAAAGCGAAAGTCGCGACGGATGAACGATCGCACTTTTTCCGGGAACACTATCGCCATCAATCGTTAGGCCTTGCCGGGAAAAAGAACGTGTATGGTTGGGAATATACAAGAGTTGAAGGAGGGAACCACACGAGTCGAAAAGCTCTCAAAGCGGCGCTCGAACGACTGGCTGAATCACCGACCTCTCCACAAGACACCGATCTTGTTCTCATTGCCGACTATTCATTTATGAAGAACGGCATGGAGGAAGAACGAAGGATCATCAAAGAGGGCGGAAAAGACAAAGCCGCCAAAGAGGAAGTCGAGCGGGAGGGCGTTCAACAGTTACTTGCCACGATGGGGAGTCAGTTTCGAAAGATCACAGTGTTGTATGAACAATCGCCCGAAGGCTCTCAGGATGACAGAGAGCTGCTCAAACACATGCGATCTCAGCAAGGCATGGCTGAGAGTGCGAAGGACCATGGCGTGCTTGTCCTGCATACTCAGCAGGAAGTAACCTCAGATCTCTATGCTGACTTCGTCAAGTCTTCTGCCGGCATGGCGCCCTGATGGGTGCCATCCCTTCTGTTCTCGCCGCGACCCTGAGCCTCTAGCCTCGAACCGCTGACCTCTCGTCGGCATCTGTGGCGTTCCGCCACAGTAGCGCGGTGTCTTGTGTAGCAGGACTCCTGTAGCCCCGCTTCGGTTGGGTCTCCCTCCGCCTCCCCTCCTGAAGCTATGTAGGAGAACCTCTGCGTTCATGGGAGATTGAGCGGCAGGTCTCCCATTTGCAGTCTTTCAGGGGATGAGCCGTTGGGGAATCGCATGAATCGCAAACTGTCCTTTTCAATCTGGTATGTGTTGCTCGCGGTGTGGGCGGTGTTCATGATCCACGATGTGATCCAAGCCCTCCAGCGAGTGGCAGAATTGCCGTACAGCGAGTTCAAAACGCTGGTCGCGGCGGACAAAGTAGCTGAAGTCACGGTCACTCATCAGACACTGTCTGGGAAGTTGAAGCCGGAAGAGGGGTCCAAAGAGCAGAAGTTATTTTCGACCGTCCGGGTCGACGACCCCGATCTGGTCAAGGAGCTCCATGCGCATGGCGTCAAGTTTACCGGAGTCATTGAAAGTACGTTCTTGCGGGACCTGTTGTCCTGGGTCTTGCCGGTCGTGATCTTCGCCGCGATTTGGTTTGTCATCTTTCAACGATTGGGTCAGGCCCAAGGGGGATTCATGCGGGTCGGCCAATCCAAGGCCAAGATCTACATGGAGAAAGACATTAAGGTCACCTTCGCGGATGTGGCCGGGGTGGACGAGGCGAAGGAAGAGCTTCGTGAGGTAATCGAGTTCCTCAAGACGCCCGAAAAGTTCACGCGTTTGGGAGGAAAGATTCCCAAAGGGATCTTACTCGTCGGCCCGCCCGGAACTGGGAAAACTCTCCTGGCTCGCGCCGTGGCGGGAGAGGCCGGTGTGACGTTTTTCAGCATCAGCGGGTCCGAGTTTGTGGAGATGTTCGTCGGTGTCGGCGCGGCCCGGGTGCGGGATCTCTTCGAGCAGGCCAAAGTGAAGGCTCCAGTTGCTGGTCGAGATGGACGGCTTCGATCCCCGCATTGGTGTCATTCTGATGGCGGCCACCAATCGGCCTGAAATCTTGGATCCCGCACTCTTGCGGGCCGGGCGGTTTGATCGCCACGTGCTGGTTGATCGGCCGGACAAGATCGGACGCCTGGCGATCCTGCGCGTTCACGCGCAAAAGGTGGCCTTCGGCCCCGATGCCGACCTCGAGGTGATCGCCGGGATGACCCCCGGGTTCTCGGGTGCCGATCTTGCCAATATCATCAACGAAGCGGCACTCTTGGCAGTTCGCCGGAGCAAGGAGCAGGTTGGTCTTTCGGAATTGCAAGAAGCGGTGGAGCGGGTCGTCGCCGGATTAGAGAAGAACAACCGAGTGCTCAATAAAATGGAGAAAGAGCGAGTGGCCTACCACGAGACCGGGCATGCTCTCGTGGCTCTCTCGGTGCCCGGAGCGGACGTGGTGCAGAAGATTTCGATCATCCCGAGGGGGATCGCCGCGCTCGGTTATACGCTTCAGTTGCCGACCGAGGACCGGTTTCTGATGACGAAGACTGAACTGGAGAACAAGATCGCGGTGCTGCTGGGCGGGCGAATCGCCGAGGAGCTGATCTTTGGGGAGGCTTCGACCGGGGCGCAGAATGATCTCGTCAAGGTGACGGATATCGCGAAGAGCATGGTCAAGGCCTATGGCATGAGCGAGAAGCTGGGGACCCTTACGCTTGAACGGGAGCGGCAGCCCCAGTTCGTACAAATCCAGACGGCCCAGGAGAAGGGCGACTATTCCGAGCACACGGCCCGCGAGATCGACTGTGAGGTGCGGCGGATCATCGATGAGCAGTACGATCGGGTGAAAAGCCTGCTCGCGGCTGAGAGGACTGCGCTGATCGCGGGCGCCAAGGTCCTCCTAGAAAAGGAAGTCATTACCGGCGCGGAGCTCAGGACCATCATGGAGAAGGCATAAGCCACATGCGCCTCATCGTTGCCATGCCCGGCTCTCGCTGAGGGAGGGGAGGAACAGATCGCATGAAAAGACGAAGGCCGCTCTTGCTCGCCATGCTCTGTGTCTTCGTGTCGGGAATCCTCGTGGGATGTGAACGGCCACGCCAGATTCAGGAACCGCAGTGGACCAGAGTGCCGATCGCCGACGTGGCCATAGTGGCGGGACGCTGGGAAGGCTTGATGACCCGCTCTCCGCAGTCCCACCCCTGGACCACCGACGATTGGGTCCGCGTGACGATCGGGGCGGACGGGTCGTATGAGTTTGCCAGTTACCAGATGATCGGCGTCTTCAGTGGAAAGGGCACGTTGGCCCTGGAGCACGGTGAGCTGGTGTCTCGGACTGGACGAGGCCGGGTGGCCTGTTCGCTTGATGTGGCGGGGAACCAGAGGATGCTCAGGGTTCTGGGGGTGACCAGCGACGGCGTGGAGTACTCCGCGAAACTGACGCCGACCAAGTAAGGGGGTAATCCCATGCCGCGATCCGGCAGAGCGATCTTGCTCGGGATGGCGGTAATCTTATTGGCCGCTCGGGGTTTCGCGGCGGAGTCACCGCCAACCGCACCGTCCGGCGAGTCGATCGATTGCCGATATGCGGCGAGCCACGAGCAGGGGACCCCTCAAGACTCTCAAGAGCGGGTCAATCGGGCGTTTCCGGGGGACGATGTCTTCAGGCCCCTCTTCGCGGATCCGAAGCAGCCCCAGTTCTTTGCGACCTACCAGTCGGTACGGGTGCGTGATGCGAAGACGGCCGTGAACGTCGGCTCCGTTGGCTTCGGCGAGAATTTTGGATTCCATACGAGCCGTCGTGGGTGTGACGGCTGGCAGGTCGGGATTCTTGCAGGGGTGTTCGCCCAGTTCGATCTCGATGCGGCCTCATCCGACCTGATCAACGCCGACTATGTGTTCGGGATTCCTCTGTCGTGGCGGAGCGGGGCCTGGTCGAGCCGGGTTCGGCTCTACCATCAGAGCAGTCACGTGGGGGACGAGTTTCTGCTCGGTCGTCCCGGCTTCAACCGCGTGAATCTCAGCTTTGAAGAAGTGGAGGCGCTCCTGTCCTACGACTACCAGTGGCTGCGGATCTATGGAGGCGCCGGTTATTTGCTGCACCGTGAGCCGGATCTGGACCGCTCCCGGGCCCAGTGGGGACTCGAACTGCGCGGCCCGACCTTCTGGTCTCCTGTATTGACCAAGGAGCTGCCGGGACTTCGGATGACGCCGCTTCTGGGGGCAGATTTCAAGGCCTTCGATGAGCTGGACTGGACCGTCAATTCGAATGTGGTCGCGGGACTCGAATGGTCTCGCGAAGGGGCCCCGCGGCGATTTCGATTTCTGGTGAACTACTATCACGGCTTTAATCCCTATGGGCAATTCTTTGCGCAGAAGATCGAAAGTGTCGGCGCGGGCCTGTACTTGGCGTTTTAGCAGTGTGTTCATGAACTATTTTGGACCCGGAGAAAGACAGGGCTGGAGGAAGGCTCGGACGGCTCCAGTAGAGCCCGCAGGCTGTTCAAAAAGGCCATCCAGCAAGGCCGCAGCGAACGAAGAGGCGAAGCGTACCGGGGACCCGTTGCTCTGCCTTGTGCAACAGGTGAATCGTACGTTGAGCCTCTTCACGGAAGGCTCATTGCAAAATGGATCAATGGGCGCCCCAACACCGCTGGCGGACTTTTTCAACAGCCTGTTAGAGTCGGTCCAGGGTGAGTCGGGACTTGCCCGTGCGCGGTTTGCTTCTCTGATCGAATCGCAGGATACTTCACGCTATGCACAGCTTTGATGCCCGGAGTCTCATCGTCCACACCTTAGGCCTCTGCCGGGTGCCCTCGCCCCTCCGTGGCCGTTTAGGCCCCAGTGTGGATGAATCCTGCCGCGTGCTGGTCGCGTCGGACGTGCACCAGCTGGAGGCGGTGCTTTCACAAGGCGGCGCCATTCCGTCTTTTGAACCGGCAGGGCCGCGCGCCGAAGTATTCTTCGATCCGGCTCGCCTGACGTGTGGTCTTGTGACCTGCGGCGGACTGTGCCCCGGCGTGAACAACGTGATCCGCTCGCTCGTCCTGAGCTTGCACTACGGCTACGGCGTGCACCAGATTCTTGGGTTCCGTTACGGGTATGCCGGGCTCTCGGCCAAGAGCGGCCATGAGCCCCTGGTGCTGACGCCGCCGGTGGTGGAGAACATCCACCAGCAGGGCGGGACGCTCTTGGGCTCATCGCGCGGCCATCAAGATCCCGCCGACATGGTGGACCAGCTGGTGCGCCGCGGCGTCGGCCTCCTCTTCACGATCGGCGGCGACGGGACCTTGCGCGGCGCCCACGCCATTGTCAACGAGATCACCCGACGAGGCCTTCCGATCGCCGTCATCGGCGTGCCCAAGACGATCGACAACGATCTGGACTGGATCGAGCGGAGCTTCGGGTTTGCGACGGCGGTGGATGAAGCCCGTAAAGCGATCGTCGGCGCCCATGCGGAGGCACGCGGGGCCTGGGATCGCATCGCGCTGGTGAAACTGATGGGACGGCAGGCCGGCTTCATCGCCGCACATGCCAG
>JACRLS010000072.1 GCA_016235225.1 Nitrospirota bacterium
CCATTATTATCAAGTGAAGCGGGGGCTGCGCCTCCGAGCCCCCAGGCCGTCCGGCCTGTCGGCCGGATCGGCCTGGCGTGCTCTGCCGGCCATGCTGTCCGTTATCTTGATCGAAGAGGTCATGCTGCTCCTAAAATGCCGGTCGTGTTCTCGCTACATCATAGCGTTTCGCTGGAAGCCCAGTGGTGTGCTGGCCCGGTCGGTGGGCGGTCGAGCAAGCGTGCCACAGAGGGCCTACCTTTCCCTTGCCTTGGCCAGCCATCGCCCCTCCTGAGCCAAATGTGTACGCCGTTTTTCGCGCGAGGCACGCTTGCACCGCCGCGAGGCCATTTCATGGGCCAGCAGGTTAGGTCCTCCCTCTCGCCCCTCGGAGGTCAGTAAGGGGGCGACAGGGAGGTTTTGTTGAGGAAAGAGGAGGGGAGTGTCGGACGACCCAGCTCTATGAAGCAGTGGAACAAGGTCACTTGCCCTTGGATGCGACCCTGACGGAACGGGCCCAGAAGCTCCAGGCCCAGCAGCAAGCTATTCTCACGGAAATAGCCGGGCTGCGTCGGGTCAAACAGATGCCGGTCGAGGCCTTGAGCGAGAAGCAGGTCCAGACCTTTGCCTCGGTTTTGAGGGATCGTCTTCTGGATCGGGAGTCAGGATTTGGGAAGAAATACCTCAAGTTGCTTGTCGAGGAGCTTCGCTACACGAAGGGGGAAATCCTGATGAGGGGGAGTTACAAGGCGTTGGCTCAGGCGGTCGGTGGAGGCAAAAGGGGCACCCCTTCGGGAGGAGTGCCCACTTCTGACCTAGATTGGCTCCCCGGGCAGGACTCGAACCTGCGACCAGCCGGTTACGAGGACTCCCAGTCTTTCGACGGGGCTCGGACTATCTCTTCACCCGTCCGCCATCTCGTAGAATCTGAGAGGGGCGGAGGAGGGTGTCGGGCGCTTGTGAGGCCTTATTGGGTGGGTTCCTCAGCCTCTAGTCTCTGCACGGTCCTGCCTACTTCTGCACCCTTCGGCAGGCTTCGCTCAGGATTACCGTTCCGATTCTTCCTAGAACCGGGGCAGGCTTCCCTGAATTCACCCGAAGTGTCAACCACAGTTTCCTGTGGAAGCTGCATATTATATACAGCCGGCTGCTCTACCAACTGAGCTACCGGGGAACGATCACCCGGGATTGTAGCACAAGACGTTCGACTGGTTGAGTACTTTTTGAAGGCTACCAGTAGGAGGGGGAGGCTCAGACGTCGAAGTCTTCCGTCTCGTCCTCGTCAGATCTCGCATCGGTGTTGCCTTCGGCCAATGCGGCGAAGTGCCGGGCCCAGGTGATATAGAGATTCCCGCTGTCTCGCATCGTGTCCGCCGCGTTGATGAGTTTCCCGACCAGATCGGGATCT
Organism: Nitrospirota bacterium; assembly: GCA_016235225.1. Lineage (GTDB taxonomy): Bacteria > Nitrospirota > Nitrospiria > Nitrospirales > Nitrospiraceae > RSF151. Next base: position 1,388 of record JACRLS010000072.1, read on the forward strand.
TTCCCGGTGGCCTGCACCAGCGCGGCTCGTCGCTTGAGCGCCTTGGGGAAGTCACCGATCATGGTGGTGATGTCAGCCAGCAATTCCGAGATGGTATTGTCTTCGTTCTCTATCATGGCGGGTCTCCTAACGAAAAACCCCATAGCCTCGGACGCTATGGGGTTTCGAAACCGAGCGATGTAACGTGTCATCAGCCTTGATAGGCTTGCCCAAGCGCGGCCGACTCACCCTTTTGGGTCATCAGTCTGCCATCCGCGCTCACGGCCTGCATAACGATCGCCTGGTGCTTCGCGGCGTTACACACCACGACGCAGAGCTCACAGCCCTTGCACCGGTCGATGTTCACCTCGGCCACCATCTTGGCGCTGTTCAGGTCCAGGCAATTGGCTTCAGGGCAATACATGATGCAGAGGCGGCAGCCCTTCTTGGCGACGCACTTTTCTTCGATGACTTGTGCCACGTTATACATGCGGTATAAGCTTCCTTCCGATCAGGCTGCGACGGCCGGGTTCCCGACCCTGAGTTCGACGTTGTTCTTCTCGGCCCATTCGCCGGCGATCTCATACGCCCGTTTCACCGTTGCCAGGTTCTTGGCCAATAGCATTTCTTTCTTGGCGAATTTCTTCTTGATGGCTTCGTCGAGAGAGGCCGTGCCGCCCGAGGCGACAAACTTCTTGCCGAATCGTTCCTGGAGCGCGCCGTCCAGCGCTTCCATGGAGACGCACTTGGTGATGCCGGCCACCGAGCCGATCATGGTCATGTTGGTCGAGAGCTCGGTTCCCGCCACCTCGAGGGCGATCTCCGTGCCGGGGATATAGAACAAAGCCACATGGAGATCCTTCAATCGCTGAACGTCTTCCTCTGAAAGCAATGGGATAGCCGAGTTGATAATCACGACCCCGTATTCCTTGATTCCAGAGTAGAACGGCATCGTGTAGCTCTTGCCCATCGTGATGACCTGCGGGTGGAACACTTCAATCACGTCCGGGAACACCAACTCGCCGCGATCATAGATGCGCTCCAGCCCGATCCGGCAGTAACTCTCGGCCGGAGGCATGCGCTTCTCGGCGCCGAAAAATGGGTTGGAGATGGAAAACTTCCCGTCCCGGTTCGCCGCCATGGCCAAGACGTGGGCGGCCGTGACCGCACCCTGTCCCCCGAGGCCCGACATCCGGATATTGATGCGTTTCTTAATCATAGGGTCTCTCCCTCACCTGAGTGAGTGGCGTCCAGTTAGGCCTGCTGGCCGACCAACTGCTTGGCCGCCGTTTTCTTTTCCTTGTCCTTCACGGCCATTTCGGCTAGGAACTGCTTTGCCGGCTCGCTGATATACTCCTTGTATGAGAACCGCTCGGTCGGCTTCTCCGAGTCACGCATTTCCTGGAGTCCTTCCATGCTGTTCTTGCCGATTTCGAGAATGCAGGGGGTGTAGAGTTGGAGATACGTCGGGCCGATTTCACGAGCCACAAACACGGCGTTCCTAATGACTTTCTCGATCACCGAGGGCTTGCTGACCGTGCATTGCACCACATAATGGCAGCCCGACTCGCGCGCGATTTCCGGCAGGCGGACTTTGTCGAATAGCTTGCCGACCGGCGCCATTTTGGCCACGAAGCCTTTCTGCATCAAGCCGCTCTC
>JACRLS010000073.1 GCA_016235225.1 Nitrospirota bacterium
ACTCACCACCTGCCGGATCGCCATGAGCCAGCAGTTCCGGCACACGATCACGTCCATCGGGAACCTCGGCTCCTGCTCATAGGACGAGGCCGGGTCCAGGTAGTTATTGGCCAGCGGCATGGGCCCAAAGGAGAGGACGTCGAGCCAGTCCTCTTTTCCGCAGACGCGGCAGACGGTCATGCACCGCACGGAGTCGCTCATGGCTTGACGGCTTCCAGGACCACGCTCATTTCTTCACAGACGTTCCAGAGGTAGCGGCGAAACCGCTTCCGAAAGTATTCGGGAAAGAATTTGAACGGCTTTCGCATGTTATAGGAAATCGCTAAAATCCGGAAGTTGGTTTTGAGGCCATAGTAGTTGGGCGAGGTGAAATAGCCGAAACTCTCCTCCGTCATAAAGCGCACGTGTGTCGGATCCACAAAGGCCTTGCGCGAGGCGTAGTAGGGCGTCTTGATATAGACCTTGGCGGAGGGCGCACAGACCCGGTACAGCTCTTCCATGAAAGTCATCACATCCCGCATGTGCTCGACGGAGTGAATGGAATAGGCACATGCAATACTGCCGGCCTTGAACGGAAGCCCCCGCTCGAAATCAGTGACCACATCCACACCGGGGATCCGCCGCTGATCGACTCCAATGGTGCCTGGTTGTTTGTGCGCGCCGCAGCCGATGTCCAAGGCAGGCCCCCGGGGATGCATGCGAAGCGTGCGCTCCTGTGGGCAGGGAGCGATCCAGAACCGCTCCCGCTCAGGGGCACCGATCCCTTCCTCGACCCACTCTGGCAGCAACCGGCTCATCAACGACGCTTCTTCTCCCTCATGGCACGCTTTCCGGATGGCCCGGGCATAGTAGCCGCGCGCCTCGGTGGGACGACCACATCGTTCAGCCGCCCAGCCCCTCATTAACAAACAATTAGCCCATTCGTAGTCCAGCGCCCGGCGTTGATCACCTCTCAGGTTGGATCGGCTCTCCAAGCCCTGGAGGAAGCGCTCCCGGCTTGAGAACACCTTGTCCCGGTGCGTGGCTTCGTCAAAGGCCATGTCCCGATAGCCATGACCACGCTGCAGCTTCTTCACCAGCGGCCGATCGACACAGGCGAAGCCGGTCACATCGTAGAGTCGAATCGAGAGATCTGCATCCTCAGACCCATATAACGCAGGGTTCAAGGCCCCGACTTTCTGCAAGATGTCACGCCGAATGAGCAGGGTCGAGGGCAAGGCCGTATGGCCGCCGACGAAGGCAGTGACGAGGGGTTCCGCATTGGCCTGTGCGCGCACCAGTTCCAGGACTACGCCCTGTTCATCGACCACCTCAAAGTCCGAATGCACGACCCCGACGTGGGGTTGCGCACGGGCCAGGTCGAGTTGCACATCGAGCTTGTCCGGCAGCCAGACATCGTCGCAGTCCAACAACGCCACCCAGGTCCCGCGCGCCGCCTCAATCCCTCGATTCCGAGACCGGGCAGGGCCTCCGTGGTCCTGCTGAAACCAGGTAATGCCGCAGGTTCGGTGCAGTTCGCCCAGAACCGCCTGCGTGCCGTCTGTCGAGCCGTCATCGACGATCAGAACTTCCACGTCCTTGATCGTCTGCGCCAGCACGCTCTCCACCGCCTTGGCAACGAACGGCGCGCCATTGAAGACGGGAATCACCACACTGACCAACGGAGTATCGAGACTCATGAACGGACCGGTCGGAGGTTCGAGGCTTGAGGTTTGAGTCGAAGCAGCCGATTCGCAGCCTGGACCACCTCTTCGACGGGGATCTGATTCATGCAACTCTCAGCACCGCGCTCACAGGTCGGATGGAAACAACGCCGGCAGTCCAGCCCTCTGTAGATAACCTCGATCTGAGCTCCTCGCGGCCCCCACACGCTCGGATCCGATGGCCCGAACAGACCCAGGACCGGTGCGCCCATGGCCGCCGCCATGTGCATCGGACCGGCATCGTTGCCGATAAAGAGCGCACAGTGTTTCATCAGAGCCGCCAATCCCAGCAGTGACGTACGCCCGGCCAGGTTCACGGGAGGACGCGCGCAGAGCCCGGTGATCCGGCCTGCCTGTTCCTGGTCACCCGGCCCTCCGACTAATGCCACTGAGAGCCCTCGCATCATACAGTGATCGATCAACGCCGCAAACCGTTCCGCAGCCCAGGACTTGAACCAGTAGCGGGCTCCCGGATGGACCATGACCCACGGCCGGCCTGCAAGACCTGTAGTCTGAAGCAGTTGCCCCGCCTCCGCCTCATCCTGCGGAGCAGTCCACATGACCGGTCTCGTCGTCGCAGGCGGCACGCTCAGCGGAGCGAGCGCGCACAAATCATACTCCACCATCGGCATGGCCCCATAGGCTGCCTCCGCGACTGAGGTATATACGATCCCTCGCCAGCGATGCTCCCAATTAAAGCCGATGCGGGTCGAAGCGCCGGAAGCCAGCGCCAAGATCGCAGACCGATCCGAGTCGCCTCCAGCCGGTCCGCGCCACCACGAGGACCTCGTCCACGTGTGGATTGTGGGTGAGAATGTCTTGAGTGCCGGGATTCACGGCCACGGTGAGTCGCGCCTGCGGCAAGGCTGCACGGAGCGACTGGAGTACCGGTGTCGCCAGCAGCACATCCCCGATATACCGCAGTTTAATGACGAGAATGTTTCGCAACAGTCAACCCCTCGCGTTCTCCAAGCCTCAGCCTCAACCTCAACCTTGCCCCACAACTTCCCGATACACCGCAAACGTTTGCCGGGCGGTGCGCTCCCACGTGAATGACTTCACCCGCTCCAAGCCTTTCGCCCGCAAGGATTGCCGCAGGTCTTCGTCCTCGAGGACTCGAACGAGGGCCGCCTTGAGTTGGTCCGGGCTCTCCGGATTCACCAGCATGGCCGCGTCGCCGGCGACTTCCGGGAGTGATGTCGAATCGGAGGTAATCACCGGCGTTCCGGACGCCATGGCTTCGAGCACGGGAATCCCGAACCCCTCATAGAGCGAAGGGAAGACAAACACGGCGGCGCCTGAATACAGAAGGCGAAGGTCCTCCGCCGAGACGCGGCCTGGACATCTCACCGAGTCTTCGAGTCCCTCGGCCCGAACGCTATCTGAATAGTTACCGAACCGATGCACCGCATCGCCGACCAGCACGAGCACGTGGTCTTTGATCTCCTGACGACATCGGGCAAATGCGCGAACAAGCGTTCGATGATTCTTCCGGGGATCAGCCCCCCCGACAAAAAGCACATAGGGACGCTCTGAGATCTGTAACCGCGATTTGAGAGCCTTCACCTGATTCGGATCCACATCCACACTAAACTCGGATGACACCCCTACTGTCACCACTCGGATGTGGTCGAGGGGAAGTCCATAAAGTTCCTGGAGGTCATGGGCGGAATTGTTGGAAATCGTGATCACTTTGCGCGCGCGACGGGCTGTTCGTCTGGTTCTGAAGAAAGAGAAGCGCTGCCCCAGGAGCTTTGTCGAGTATTCCGGATGCCGATCAAGCCACAGGTCATAAATCGTGACGACGCCGCCATACCGCCCGGTAGTTCGCATCTTGAAGTTGGTGCCGTGGAAAAGATCGAGCCGATCCGCTTTTCCTCGACTCCCCATCTGC
>JACRLS010000141.1 GCA_016235225.1 Nitrospirota bacterium
CTCGCTTCACCCATTCCCCCGCGGGAGTCCGTCACCGATTGACACGCCGCGGCCACGCTCAGCTGTCACACGGTATGTGGATCGGTAGGCTTCTGTCCCTTTCCGCTGCGGGCGGCTGAGGCCCCCGGTCATCGCCACCCGGTGTTTTCAGTGGGCAGCGAGCAGTTAGGGTGGGTGCCTTCTTCCCCATCCCTTGTCCCAGCAATCCCGCTAACAGCACGTTAGTTGCCAGCCACGCACATTTGACAAAGACGTCTAGACGTCATAATCTCCGTCCGTGTACAAGAGGCTCACATCTAGGAATACCAAGCGCCGCCCGGGACAAGTTAGAGATGCGATTCTTTCGGTTCTTTCTGCTAGGCCGGACGGGGCTCCAATTCGTGCCATCGAGCAACGTGTAGCCGACCTCATTGGAGGCGCGGCACCATCCAGTGTCAGATCCTACCTTCGGCTGAATACGCCGTCGACATTTGTACGAACAGCCCGTGGTCACTATGGATTGAAGGTGAGTAGTAATCTGCGCCGCACAAAGGTAGCGGAAGCTTCCTCAGAATACCCGCGCAGTTTCTCCTATGGCCGAGCCGTAGTTCTCAAGGCAGACTGTTTAGACTGGCTCCGTAAGCAAGCGCACAACAGCATTCACGCAGTAGTGACGGACCCTCCTTATGGACTGTTTGAATATACTCCCGAGCAACAGGAGAAACTGAGGAGCGGAAAAGGCGGAGTCTGGCGAATTCCTCCGTCTTTCGACGGTGCGCAACGCTCCCCTCTTCCCCGCTTCACCGTGCTCTCGACGCAGGATATTCGGGCCCTTGAATCATTTTTCTTTGAGTGGGCGCGCGTCCTAATTCCTGTTCTTGTGCCTGGGGCGAATGTTGTTGTTGCAACAAACCCTCTGCTCTCCTACGTAGTCTCCGGCTCCTTAGCAAGGGCGGGCCTTGAGAGACGAGGAGAACTTGTTCGTCTGGTAATGACCATGCGAGGGGGTGATAGGCCGAAGGCCGCGCACGAGGAATTCCCGGAGATCAGCGTCATGCCTCGGTCAATGTGGGAACCGTGGTTGGTGTTTCGAAAGCCCCTTGAAGGGAGGGTGCAGGATAACCTGCGAAAGTGGGGCACGGGTGGATTTCGGAGGCCCTCTCTCGAAAAGCCGTTTGGGGATGTAATTGCGTCAGCCCCCACCCATAAGTCTGAACGAGAGCTGGCCCCTCATCCAAGCTTGAAGCCTCAGCAGTTCCTTCGAATTCTGGTCAGAGGTGTTCTCCCGCTTGGTGAGGGAGTAGTTCTGGACCCTTTCTGTGGAGCAGGATCAACTCTTGCCGCAGCGGAGGCGGTCGGCTATCAAAGCATTGGTATTGAGAAAGACCCCCGGTACTTTGAGATAGCGGGAAAGGCCTTGCCTAAGCTGTCTCTCTTCAAGAACGGCACCAGTCATGTCCTGAGCATGTAGACCCAGCTCCCTCTCAATTTCTCTATGCCCTTCTTATGAAGGGTTGCCGTCCTAGTGCCTAACTCCCCGCGCGAATTTTTCCGAAAATCACTCTTTTTGACATGTCCCAAGTAGACCTCGGTGACTGTCATAGGTGCGCGGTCTCTGGCTGGCTCGGTAGCGTTGTCAACCTCGTATACGAAAACGCACATCCATTGATCACGTGCGCCGTGGGTATCAACAGCGCCTCCGGCCTTACGCGTCGTCTTTATCTCAACTCCCTCAGCGCCTGCCTTGATCTTGTTCCCTGGGTAAACTCCACCCACGACGAGGTCAGGGTGACCGTTGTGGTACTGATTAACAGTCAGACTGCGAGAGTGTTTCGCGAGGCTGGCCGTGAGCATATCTGACAACACTCCAGACATGATAGCTGGCCGCAGCATGTCATCGAGACGTTGAAGCCCCCGTTGGATAAGTCCAAGATTGACCTCATAGAAAAAATCATAGACGTCCTGTATCGCCATCTCGGAGTCTTTTAAACGAAGCCCAAAAGGCAGCTGTGCATTCTTGTTGAGCTTCCTGTCGTCGACCTCATTTCGCTCGATCGGCATGATGGCTTCTTTCAGATAGTACGGCACTTTGACCCGCCGACATATTAAGTGGTGGCCTTGATGGGAGCAATAGCTGCGGGATTGCAAGCAAGGATGGCAGTCACAAAATGGGTTGCAGACTGTAAGTTGCAGACTGTAAGAGGAGCTGGATAGGGAGGAAATTACGACGGAGTCTGGGAGGGTTTCACGGCCGAGAAGCGCAGGCGGACGTAGTCGGCGGTCCAGGCGCCGGCAGCGTCGCAGAGCCGGGGGCGCAGGCTCTCAGAGACCTCGGACAGAAACCCCGATCGCTCCGGCTCGGGAATGGCCGCAAGGAAGGGCTGGGAAAAGATCTCGAGCCACGCAGTCATGCCGTTCGGCAAGGGCGTTGGCCGCTCGAAAAGCGACAGCGTCCGGACCGTAAACCCCTGAGCTTCCAGAAGGCCACGGTACTCGTCGGCGCGGGGAAAATACCAGGGGTGCGGGGCGGCCAGGCCGCGCCGCACCAAGGCAGACTCCAGGGCTGCCACGATGGTCTCGATATTCCCCTGCCCGCCGAACTCCCCTACGAAACGGCCACCGGGCTTGACCGCCCGCTAGACGCACGCGGTGACCCCGACGGGATTGGTCATCCAATGTAGCGCCGCATTGGTGAAGACGGCGTCGAACTCCTGGGCAAACAGAAGCGCCTCCCCCTCCGCCACGCGGGCGTCCACGCCGCGTGCTTGCGCGCTCCCCACCATCTCAGGGCTGGAATCGACGCCCACAACCCGACAACCGAAACCGGCGATCTTCGCGGAGAGCACGCCATCCCCGCACCCCAAGTCGAGAATCCGCTCTCCCTTCTGCGGGGCCAGCAGGTCGACCACCGGCAGGCCGAGATCCGACACGAAGCGTACCTGCTGCGCATAGGACTCGGGGCTCCACATCTGGGAGGATCTGTCATTCACAGGCGGTCCTTGGGCTGACCAGACAGAAAGACCCCTATCCTATCACTCTGGAAATGTTGGGAAAACAGGCTCGGCGTCCATCGGGCGTGTAACGGAATAAGTTGGGGCTTGACTTGGTACTAGTTAGAACTATTATACTTGAGGTTCAAGAGAGGGATTCGGCTGACCATGATGGAGTGGGAAGATTCGACGAGCGGGATGGAGCGAGACCAGGAAGGTGTGCGATGAAGGCGATGTTTCAGACGGATGACAGTTGGAGAGGGCTCATTCTGCGACTCACGCTGGGCGTCGTGATATTTCCCCATGGAGCCCAGAAACTCTTGGGCTGGTATCACGGGTTCGGGTTCAACGGGACCATGGGATTCTTCACGGAGACCATGCATCTTCCCTGGCTGGTGGCGTTTCTGGTCATCATCGGCGAGTTCTTCGGGAGCCTGGGGCTGCTCGCGGGTTTCCTGACACGCTTCACGGCGGCGAGTTTCATCCTGATCATGGCCGGAGCGATCCTCATGGTACATACGCCGCACGGGTTTTTCATGAACTGGTTCGGCAAGCAGGCCGGTGAGGGCTATGAATATCATCTGCTCGTGATCGGTCTGAGCGCCGCCCTCCTGCTCACGGGGGCGGGGAAGTGGTCGGTGGACAAGATCGTCGCAGAGCGAGTACCAGCCTGAAGGAGGTGCAAGATGGGCCAGACATCTTTGGGCCAATCGACCAGACCGAGGTCTGTCACGGACGGTGTGCGTATCTACCGTCCAGGAGGAACCCATGTGGTCGGTGACGGGTTTCACGTGCGCAATCTCTTTCCCAGCAACGACCTGGATCGTGAGCTGAGCCCGTTTCTCATGCTCGACTATGCGGGCCCCACGTTCTATCCGGCGACGGATGAGCCGCGGGGGGTGGGCGAGCATCCGCACCGTGGCTTCGAGACCGTGACGATCATCTACCAGGGGATTGTCGCCCATCGGGACTCCGCGGGGAACGCGGGGAACATTGGCCCCGGCGATGTCCAATGGATGACGGCAGCATCCGGCATCATCCATGAAGAACGGCACGAACGGGAGTGGGCAAAGCGCGGCGGAACTCTCCAGGCGATTCAGTTGTGGGTGAACCTGCCCAAGACGTCCAAGATGTCGGCGCCGGGTTATCAGACACTTGTGAGCGATCAGATTCCGGTCGTGCAGCTGGATGGTGGAGCCGGGGCTCTTCGTGTGATTGCCGGATCGTTGCGGGGCCTCAAAGGCCCAGCCAAGACCTTCACGCCGATCGAGCTCTACGACCTGCGCGTGCGAGTAGGGCACAGGATCCCGCTGGAAGTCCCGGGCGGCTTCAACGTCGGCCTGTTCGTCCTCAGCGGCCTCGTCTCCGTCGAGGGATCTCGGCCAGTGACGGAAGCGGAGCTCGCCGTCTTCGCCTCGACAGGACAACCGGTGGGCATCACGGCAAAAGAGGACACCACAATCCTGGTCATGGCGGGCGAGCCCATCCATGAGCCTGTGGCCCGGTACGGTCCCTTTGTGATGAATACGAAAGAAGAATTGGTCCAGGCCGTGAACGATTACCAAGCCGGCAAGATGGGACATCTGCATTGAGGCTGGGCGCGAGCATGGCGGCTCGCCGCGGCCATACGGCTGGCGGCGGCGGATCATGCAACGAGAAAGGCAGGGGCGTAATGGCGGTCCACGTGTATGGCTGCAACCATGTCGTGATCGAAGTGACCGATGCGAAGAAGGCGGCCGCTTTCTATGCCGATGTCTTCGGCTTGACGATGCTCCGCGGTGGCGAAGGCGCCATCTGGTGTAAATTGGGCGAACATCAGTTCATGGCCATTTTCGAAGTTGAGAAGCTCCAGCCGGATCGAACCAAGCATTTCGGGTTGATGGTCCGTGACGCGCAACAAATCAGGGAGGTTCGCCGGAAGCTTATCAAGAAGTACAAGCTGAAGATGGTGCCGCACTTCCGGTGCGACTTCCGTGATCCCTGGGGCAATCGGATTCAGGTGGGGGATTTGAGCGATGAGTCGCTCGTCTGGCTGCTCCCCTATCAGGAAGTCCAGAAGGCAGGCGGGACGTTCACGAAGACGGGAGCGAACCTCGAGCGGGAGAAACAGTTCCTGAGCGGCGTCAAGGAATGGAAGGGGTTCACGGTGACAGCGACGGGAGTCGGTGAGAACGCCACGTTCTATGAAAGCGCCATGGATTTCATCACCACGGGGGGCCAGGCCGTCCACCTGGGACAGGTGGCGGTCGCGAAGTGGAATAACGGGAAGATCGTGCATGAACGCTTCTATTATGATACGGGTAAGCAATAACCCTTTATCCGAGGAGCGACATGCCGGGCTTGTTCGATCGATTGCGGATCGGCGACATTGAACTCAACAATCGGATTGTGATGGCTCCCATGACCCGGGCTCGCGCAGACGACCGCGGCGTGCCGTCCGAGATGGCCTCGACCTACTACGCGCAGCGCGCTTCGGCCGGGCTGATGATCACCGAGGGAGCGGCGCCGTCGGCGATGGGCATGGGCTACATCCGCACCCCGGGGATCTATTCCGATGAGCACGTGCGAGCCTGGCGGGAGGTGGCCGATGCGGTGCACCGGCGGGGCGGGCGAATCGCCATGCAATTGATGCACTGCGGCCGGATCTCGCATCCGTCCCTTCTGCTCGACGGCGCGATTCCGGTGGCGCCCTCGGCGGTCCAGCCGAAGGGGGGAACCTATACCAACGAAGGGATGAAGGCGCATGTGATGCCGCGTGCCCTGGAACGCTCAGAGATCCCCGCGGTCGTGAACGAGTTTCGGCAAGCCACGGCGCGGGCCTTTGAAGCAGGCTTCGATAGCGTGGATCTCCATGGCGGCGCCGGCTATCTGCCGATGCAGTTCTTATCCACCAGCACGAATCACCGGATGGACGAGTACGGCGGATCGGTGGAGCGGCGGGCGCGGTTCATTCTGGAGGTGCTGGAGGCCATGACGTCCGTCCAAGGGGCCCAACGAATCGGGATCAACCTGTCCCCTGAGATGCCGTTCAACGATATCGCGGACGACACTCCGGAAGAGACCTATGCCTATGTGGTGAAGATGATCGGGAACATGGGGCTGGCCTATCTCCATGTCTCCCCCTATGGGACCACGGACTATCACGCCCTGCTCCGCCCCCTCTTCAAGGGGCCGTACCTGGCGGGAGGCGGATTCGATCAGGCCAAGGGCGAAGCCTTCCTGAGTGATGGCCGGGCGGACGCCATCGTGTTCGGGGGCATGTTCATCGCCAACCCAGACCTGCCGGAGCGGTTTCGACGCGGGGCTCCATTGGCCAAGGCGGACCAGGCGACGTTTTATTCAGGAGGCGCCAAAGGGTACATCGACTATCCCTCATTGGACGGGCAGGATTGACGAGGTCTTATCCGTCGCACGAAGAGGCACTGCCTATGAAAGCCCACTATCTTGGCCACGTTGTGTTCTATGTGAAGGATCTTGCTTGCTCGCTCGCCTTTTATCGGGACTTGTTGGGCTTCCGGGAGGTCGGGCGGATTTTCAATGGAGCGGCTGCCGCATTGACATCCGGACGGACCCATCATGAGCTGTTGTTGATCCAGGTGGGCGAAGCGCCGGGACCGTTGCAAGGCCGACGGCGTGGGCTGTACCACATTGGGATCAAGGTCGGCGACAGTCTCGATGAACTCAGGAGCGCGAAGAAAGAACTGGAGCAGGCCGGGGTCACCATTGTCGGCATGAGCGATCACACGGTGAGCCAGAGTCTGTACCTGCATGACCCCGACGGGAACGAAGTGGAGCTCTATGTCGACGCGGATGAAGCAATTTGGCGGAACGATCCAGCCGCCGTGGTCTCTCCCATCAAGCCCCTTTCGCTTTAGCGATCAATAGGCGAGAATGTTTATGATGAGTTTTTCTCGTCAGTCCCCTCTCGTCGCCATGACCCTAAGCCTCATGCTGGGCCTTTCGGCCGGGCTCATCGGCTGCAGGCAGGAGGCAGGGTCCGCCCCTGCACAACCAGTGGCGCAGGTGGAGGTGATCACAGTCATCCCCCAGACTGTGCCCGACGAGCCGGAGTTCATCGGAGAAGCCGAAGCCTCCAGACCCGTGGAGATCCGCCCCCAAGTGACCGGGATCATAACGCAAGCGGTCTTTCCCGAGGGGCGTGAGGTGAAAAAAGGCGATCGTCTCTATCAGATCGACCCCGTGCCTTTCCAAGCGGCGGCGGGCAGCGCCAAGGCGAAGATCGCCGAAGCGAACGCGCGACTGGTTCAAGCGCGGCAGCACCTGGCCCGCGTGAAGCCGCTGTTGGCCGAACAGGCGGTCAGCCAGAAGGATCTGGACGACGCCGTGGCCGAGGAACTTGCCGCCAAAGCCTTGCTCCAAGGCGCGAGGGCCGAGCTGATGAAGGCGGAGTTTGATTTGAAAAATACGCTGATCACCGCGCCCATCGGCGGATTGATCGAGCGGAGCCGGTACTACGAGGGACGGCTCGTCTCGGCGCAGACGGACGTGCTGACCGTCATCCATCGCGTCGATCCCATGTATGTGGTGGCCAGCGTGCCGGAGAGCGTCATCCTCAAGCGACGCCACGACATCGACGAGAAGAAAATTCAGCACCCTGGCCTCTACCAGCTCCGCGGCGTGCTCACCCTGATCGACGGCAGCACGTACGCCCATGAGGGCGCCATGGACCTCCTAGAGCCCGGCTTGCAAACCGAAACCGGGTCCCGGAAGGTTCTGGTGACCTTTCCCAATCCGGACCGGCTCCTCCTGCCGGGGCAGTTTGTGAAAATCCGTTTCACGGGCGATTCGAAAACCGATGCACTGCTGATTCCCCAGCGAGCCGTGCTGCAAGGCCCCACCGGCCCCTTTGTCTATGTCGTCGGGCCCGATGAAACAATCGAGATGCGGGATGTCGTTGCCTCAGATTGGAAAGGGTCCCAGTGGCTCATTGAACGCGGTCTGAAGGCGGGAGACCGGGTGGTCGTCAACGGGGTGATGAAGATCGGTCCCGGTGCTCCGGTCAAAGCCGTGCCCCTGGGCGCGACAGGCCCCGCACCGGGCACACCTCTTCCCCCCGCACGCCCACACGGATAGGCATGATCTCGCACGTCTTCATCGACCGGCCGATTCTGGCCTCGGTGGTCTCCATCGTCATTGTCGTGATGGGACTGCTGGCGCTGCAGTTTCTGCCTGTCGCCCAGTTTCCAGAAATCACTCCCCCGGTCGTGCAGATCGACGCGGACTATCCCGGCGCCAGCGCGGAAGTGGCCGCTGAGTCCGTCGCGCGTCCCATCGAGGTGACGCTCCCCGGCATCGACAATCTGCTCTACTTCGATTCCACGAGCAGCAATGACGGGCATGTCACGATCAAGCTGACGTTTGAGATCGGGACCGACCCGGACATCGCACAAGTCCAGACGCAAAACCGGGAAAAGCTGGCGGAGCCGCAACTGCCGCCGGACGTGATCCGTCAGGGGATCTCGATTAAGAAGATGTCCCCCGACCTCGTCGCGGTGATTGCGTTGAAGTCGACCGATCCCCGGCACGATGCGGTGTTTCTCTCGAACTACGCGATTCTCAGACTGGCCGACGACCTGAAGCGCGTCCGCGGGGTCGGGGATGCTCTGGTTTTTGGGCAACAGAACTACAGCATGCGGATCATTTTGAATCCGCTGCTGATGGCCCGTCTCAGCCTGATTCCGAACGACGTCGCCGCCGCCATCCGGGAACAAAATCGAGACTTCCCGGCCGGGACGGTCGGCCGAGAGCCCGCTCCCAAAGGCACCGAGCTGACCATTCCCGTCATTACGAAGGGACGGCTCACCGAGGTGAAGGACTTTGAGGAGATCATCATTCGGGCCCTCCCGGACGGGTCCATCGTGCGGCTCAAGGACGTCGCGCGCATCGAACTGGGCGCCCAATCCTATGCGCTCGAAGGACGCTGGAACAGCAAGCCCACGACTTTCATCCTGACGTTTCTGTCGCCCGGAGCCAACGCGCTCGATACCGTCCGGCGTACGCGCGAGAAGATGGATGAATTGGCCAAGAACTTTCCGGCGGGCGTGTCCTACGACATCCCCTACGACACGACTCGATTCATCGAAGTCTCCATCAAGGAGGTCATCAAGACGCTGGGGGAAGCCATGATCCTGGTGATCCTCGTCGTCTATCTCTTTCTGCAGACCTGGCGCGCGACGATTATCCCAACCGTCGCCGTGCCGGTGTCCCTGATCGGCACGTTCACCGGGCTGTATGCGCTCGGTTTCTCGATCAACACCATTACTCTGTTCGGGATGGTCCTGGCCATCGGGATCGTCGTCGACGACGCGATCGTGGTGGTGGAAAACGTCGAGCGTCATATGCGGGAGGATCGGGTCTCGCCCAAGGAGGCGGCCAAGCGGGCGATGTCGGAAGTGACCGCCCCGGTGATCGCGATTGTGTTGGTGCTCGTCTCGGTGTTCATCCCGGTCGGATTCGTCGGGGGAATAACGGGGGCGCTGTACAAGCAGTTTGCCGTGACCATTGCGATTTCAGTCACCGTCTCAGGGTTCGTCGCGCTGACGCTGAGTCCGGCGCTGTGCGCGATGGTGTTGACCCCGCAGCATGGGGAGCGCGGAGGATTCTGGCAGCTCTTTGACCGTCTCTTCGGGCGCACGCAACGAGGCTACACCGGGGCGGTCGCCGCGCTGCTCGCCCGCCCGGCACTGGTGATGCTGGCCTTCGGCGGCCTGCTCCTCATCTCGCTCGGCCTGTTCAAGACACTGCCGCGTAGCTTCCTGCCGGAGGAAGATCAGGGCTATTTCATCGTCGTGGCCCAATTGCCGGACGGCGCATCCAAGCAGCGGACGGATGCCGTGCTGGAACGGATTGAGCGGGCGTTCCAGGGCAACCCGGCTGTGCATTCGACCGATGCCCTCTCGGGACAGAACTTCGTGTTCGGGGTTCGCGGCCCCAAGGCGGCGACCATGTTCGTTCCGCTGCGGCTTTGGGATGAGCAGAAGGAACCGCAGTCGCACGTGCAGTCGCTGATCGGAATGGCCTACGGGGAATTCGCCAAGATTCCCGAGGCGCTCTTGCTCGCCTTCAATGCGCCAGCCCTTCGGGGCGTGGGATCCGTCGGAGGCTTCTCCGTACAACTCCAAGACCCGAGCGGCGGGGATTTCAAGAAGTTCGCGGCCGTCGCCCGGCAGTTTGTGGAACGGGCCGGGCAGGAACCTGCCATCGGACAGATCGGCACGAATTTCCGCGTCTCGTCGCCCCGCCTCTTCGCGCACGTAAACCGGGAACGGGCCAAGGCCTTGGGGATTTCCATTTCGGACCTCTTCGATACTCTGCAGGCCTACTTCGGAACGCTGTACATCAATGACTTTGTGAAGTTCGGGCGGGTCTATCACGTGCAGACGGAAGCCGAAGCGGAGTTCCGGGCGACCCCTCAGGACCTCTCCAAAATCTATGTCCGTACGCAGACCCAGCAGGGCACCAACATGATTCCGCTCGACACCGTGGTGACCACGGAGTTCCAGAGCGGGCCGGACCCGGTGAATCACTTTAACGGTTACAACACGGCGCTCGTGCTGGGCGCTGCCAAACCGGGCTTCAGCTCCGGCCAGGCTCTGGAGGCGCTGGACCGGGTGGCGAAGGAAGTGCTGGTGCCGCAAGGCTACGACGTCGACTGGAGCAATATTTCCTTCCAGGAGCGGCGCGTCGGCGGGCAATCCGGCCAGGTGTTCGCCATCGGGCTGCTCATGGTCTTTCTCGTCCTGGCGGCGCAGTTCGAAAGTTGGGTCGTGCCGTTCGCCGTGATCCTCGCCGTGCCCTTCGCGATCTTCGGGGCGCTCACCGCCGTCTGGGCGCGAGACTTCACCAACGATATCTACTTTCAGATCGGGCTCGTGACCTTGATCGGGCTTTCCGCCAAGAATGCGATCCTGATCGTCGAGTTCGCCAATACCCGCTATGAAGCCGGGCGCCCGCTGCTGGAGGCGGCGGCGGAAGCCGCGCGGCTGCGGTTCCGCCCGATCATCATGACCTCCATGGCCTTCATGTTCGGCGTGCGGCCGCGCGTGGTGTCCACGGGAGCAGGCGCGGCGAGCCGGCAATCCATCGGGACGGGGGTGCTCGGCGGGATGTTGGCGGCAACCTTTCTGGCCATCTTCTTCGTCCCCCTGTTTTATGTCCTCATCCGAAAGCTCACGGCTCGGCGACAGCCGATGGAGGAGCCACCGCAGGAATCGACCATACCCCTGATGCCCGCGGAGGACGAACCCTGAGATGCGCCTGATCGCCGCCATCGCCGCCTCGTTGATCCTGGCCTCCTGTACCATGGGGCCGGACTATCAGCGCCCGGAT
>JACRLS010000142.1 GCA_016235225.1 Nitrospirota bacterium
GACCGATTTCGCGTTCAGTCAATCCTACGGCGGGGACCCGATGGTTTTTCACTCACATTTCATCGCCAGCGCGCACAATTGAGGTAATACATAGTTGGGCCTCAAAAAGAGACATGCCATGAAGCCACGCATCACTGTCATCACCCTCTGCGTTGACAATTTGGAAAGGGCGCTTCTCTTTTATCGTGATGGTCTCGGCCTGCCAACTCAAGGCATCTTTGGCAAAGAGTTTGAGTATGGGGCCGTAGCCTTCTTTGATTTACAGCCAGGCTTGAAGCTGGCCATTTGGCCCCGCAAGAGCCTCGCCCACGATGCGGGTATTCCGGTAAGCGTCCCAAGTCCCACCGAACTCTCTATCGGTCATAACGTCTCGTCCACAGCCGAAGTTGATGCCGTTATGGAGCAGGCTAAGAGGGCCGGGGCCGTTGTCGTTAAGCCGGCCCAGAAAACTTTTTGGGGTGGTTACGCTGGCTATTTCCAAGACCCAGATCACCATCTCTGGGAGGTCGTGTGGAACCCTCAATTACTACCCCAAGATTGAGGCCCAACAAGGCGCTCCAGCCGACGTCGCCGCTGACGCGGCGCCGCGGCTGAGCTTGGACGTGTGCGCCGGGCATGGCGCGGTACTTCATAGGTGAAAGTCCTATGGCCAGGTTGTCGCAGAGCCGAAGGCAAGGAGAAGGGCAAGGGCGTCGTCGTGAGGCGGGGTCTGGAGGAAGCCCAATCCGAAGCGGCGGGGCGATGAACACAAACCGGACAGGAGGCGTGATGCATCCGGGGCGAGCGGGCACGTGACCGCGAAGCCCTCCCTCTGCGGCTGGGGTGCATTTTGTAAATCCGGCGTCTATGCAGCGAAGGTAACGAGTCTTACCCCGGGAGATCTCCCCGGTGCTTCGGAGGATCGAAGCTGGGCGTCTGGCAACGGACGCTGAATGCCGTGGAGAAGTCAGCAGAAGGCATAGTAGGCGGTGCCCCGCCGAAGGCCCGAACGATGAACGACAAAGGACCGTGACGATGAGAGACGGGAACGCATCTGACGACCTGAGCAATCGGGCTGCGGCCAAGCCGCGGGATGAACTCGTCGCTGGATCGTTGGGACAACCGGAGTCGATTCACACCCACGCGGTGCTGGCCCAAGTGCTGGACCGGGCCAACCTGCAACGCGCATGGAAGCAAGTGCGCCAGAACAAAGGCGCGCCGGGCATCGACGGCATGAGCGTCGATGCACTGCCGGACTACCTCCGACACCACTGGCCGGAAGTCCGCGTGCAACTGGAGGCGGGCAGCTATCGCCCGCAACCGGTCAAGCGTGTGGAAATCCCCAAGCCGGATGGGAAGACCCGCCCTCTGGGCATTCCCACGGTGTTGGACCGCTTCATCCAGCAAGCCATCGCGCAAGTCGTCTCGGCGCAATGGGAACCGCACTTCCACCGCCACAGCTACGGATTCCGCCCGCAACGCTCGGCCCATCAGGCCGTGCGCGAAGTACAGGCGAACATCCGGGCAGGTTACGGCTGGGTGGTGGATATGGACCTGCAAGCCTTCTTTGACCGGGTCAATCACGACCGGCTGATGGTGCGGCTGAAGAGCCGCTGCCCGGATGCCGCGCTGCTGCGCCTGGTCAATCGGTACCTGAAGGCGGGCGTGAGCGTGGGTGGGCACATTGAGCCCACCCCCATGGGCGTGCCGCAAGGCGGGCCACTCTCGCCGGTGCTGGCCAACGTGGTGCTGGATGAACTGGATTGGGAACTGGACCGGCGCGGCCACCGCTTCGCCCGTTACGCCGACGACTGCAATATCCTGGTCAAAAGCAAACGGGCAGGAGAGCGGGTGATGGCAAGCGTGACACGCTATGTCAGTGACTCACTGCGGCTCACAGTGAATCCGCTGAAAAGCGCGGTGGATCGGCCCATGAACCGCAAGTTCCTGGGCTTCACGGTCAGCCGCAACGGTGCGAAGCTGAAAGTGGCCGACAAGGCCATCGACAAGCTGAAAGACCGGGTGCGGGAATTGACCCGTCGTACACGAGGCATCCGGATTGGCGTGATCGTCGCGGAGCTGAGAAAAATCCTGCTTGGATGGAAAGCGTACTTCGGCATGACCGAAGTGCTGAGTCCTCTGCGCGAGATCGACAAATGGGTACGACGCAAGTTGCGCTGCTATCTCTGGAAACAATGGGGGTCGGCGGGCTATCGGGAACTGCGCAAGCGCGGGGTATCGGTGCGCGAAGCGTGGAACACCAGCAAGTCGGCCCACGGCCCGTGGCGGTTGTCGAAGACACCTGCCCTTACCATCGCGCTACCATTGCGCTACTTCGAGAACCTGGGAGTGCCGAGCCTTGCGCCACGGTAAGAATTCAATTCATCGAACCGCCGGATACGTGACCCGTACGTCCGGTGGTGTGGGAGGGAGGAGCCGCGAGGCTTCTTCCTATCCCGATTAGCCGCATGAGGGAACGGAGGAAGGCATGAACCGCTTTCAGGCCACGAGGCCGAATCCTTTCACCATATGCTCCGAGATACGGTTTTCTGAGAACGGCGGGAGTCGAGGATGAAGTGGTCCGACGAGTACGCCACCGGCATTGAGCGCATCGACGAGCAGCACAAGATGATATTCAAGATGGCGGAGGACTTCCGAGCCGCCCTCGACGAAGGGCAGGGAGAGCGGACCTACGGCCTGTTGCTCGACTTCTTGGACCGCTACTGCCGTGGCCACTTCGGCTTCGAGGAACGCTGCATGGAGGAGTACCGCTGCCCTGTGGCCCAGAGAAACAAGGAGGCCCACGCGAGTTTCGTCGAGGTCCTTGGCGGTTTCCGGCAGCGCTGCGCGGCGAGCGGCTATCTGACCGCTGACGCCCGCGAACTCGTCGATACCGTGGACCGGTGGGTCGCTGACCACATCTGCCGCATCGACGTACACCTCAAGGACTGTGTGAGGGAGTAATGGGCGCTCACCTCCAAAAGCTCCGGCTCTCCGGGGGGTCCCGCCGGGCAGAGGAGGCCATCAAGCGGCTAACAAGCCGATGCAGACGGACCGGCCTTCGGCTGGCCGCTGATCGGCAACGCGCGAGCCAGAAAAAGGTACCGGAAGTCTGTTGGGGACCACGTCGTCACACTGCGCTTGTCATGGTGATAGAGCTTGGATACAGACGCGCGTCTGCGGAGGCAATATGATGGGTAGCCTGAGGCCGTCGCGCATGGCTCTGGCGGTTACGCTGATGCTCGCCACGACGGGGTGCATGCATGGGGGCGGTCTGCCGCTCTTCGATGCGCACATCCACTACAATCATGACACGTGGGACAAGGTACCGCCGCAGGAGGCGATTGCGCTACTGCGCAAAGCCGGCGCGGTGCGCGCGCTGGTCTCCAGCTCCAGCGACGAGGGCACGCAGAAGTTGTATGCGGAGGCGCCCGATCTGATCGTCCCTGAGCTACGGCCCTACCGGAAGAACGGAGAGACCGCGACCTGGGTCCACGATGAGTCGGTCATCGCCCATGTCGAGCAACGGCTGACACAATACCGGTATGTCGCCCTCGGAGAATTCCACGTCAAAGGGGCCGACGCGGATCTGCCGGTGGTGCATCGGATGGTGCAGCTTGCCAAGCAGCACGGGCTCATGCTGCATGCGCATGCGGATGCCGACGCGATTGAGCGCCTGTTCCGTCAGGACCCTGAGGCGCGCATCGTGTGGGCACATGCCGGCTTCGAACCGCCGGCGCGCGTGCGCGAGCTGCTGCGTCGCTACGCCCATCTCTGGGCCGAACTCTCCTCTCGCGGTGACCTTGCCCCGGAGGGACACCTGGCGGCGGAGTGGCGGGAACTCCTCTTGGAGTTTCCCGACCGGTTCATGGTCGGCACGGATACCGGAGCACCCAGTCGCTGGCTCGGGATGAGTTCGGTCGCCACGGCCACGCGGACGTGGCTCGCGGAGTTGCCCGTGGAGGTGGCCGAGCGGATTGCCTACAAAAACGGCGAGGCCTTGCTCACCGCACGATTTTCAACCTTGCCCCCCACTGCCAAGTAATCCCCCACGAGGGGGCACGGCCGTGCTCGGAACCGAACAGGCGGGATACACAGACCCATACGAACATATGGCTATTCGGAATGCTTCATGGTAGTCTTTGCCGATGGCGAAAGCCCGATTCGAATGGGACCTCAAGAAGGATGAGGAGAACCAGAAGAAGCACGGAATCTCCTTCGCAAAAGCCCAGTTTGCCTTTGCTGATCCACGCCGCGTGATCGCGAAAGACCTTTCTCATAGCTCCAGCGAGACGCGGCATTTCTGTTTCGGGTGGGTCGACGGCGGAGTGCTGACCGTCCGGTTTACTTTTCGCAATGATGTCATTCGAATGTTCGGGGCCGGCTACTGGCGGAAAGGCAGGCGCATGTATGAGCGAGAAAATCAAGTACACGGACGAACCCCTCGGAGACCTCAAGGTCGTTCCTGACTTCCTTCCTCGTCCGGAGGAACTTGTCTTTCGGGACGAAGGGGTCAAAGTCACCATTGCGTTGAGCAAGCGAAGCGTTGAGTTCTTCAAGGGCGAAGCCCGGAAACATCACACCCAATACCAGCGTATGATCCGGCGGCTGCTCGACGCCTATGCGGAGCATCATTCACGCTCCCTCTTCTCACGCTCGAGTAAGCCGCGCACGAAAATGGCTCGCGCTGGTTAACTCTGTGGTGGACATGTTCATCACTGGGTTCTTTCCCTTGAGTCGGTCGAAAG
Organism: Nitrospirota bacterium; assembly: GCA_016235225.1. Classification (GTDB taxonomy): domain Bacteria; phylum Nitrospirota; class Nitrospiria; order Nitrospirales; family Nitrospiraceae; genus RSF151. The sequence continues at coordinate 4,728 of JACRLS010000142.1, forward strand.
GATCCAAGCGACTCAGTCGAAGGTATAGGTGCGTCACACAGATCACCGAGGATTGAATAGTGGCTGGAAAAGCACGGAAGAGCGAACATGCTGGACCAAAGAAAGGCCGCGGGGCCTACTGGGGCCGAAAGGTCGACGCCAAACGGGAGAGCAATCGGGCTCGGCGCGAGGTCGCGAAGCGAGCCGTTCGCCAGGGCCTTGCGGATACAAAGAGCCCCGACGGCGAGGTCTAGGTGAACAGTGAAGACAGCCTGAGTTTGTCATGAACGAAATGACGACCAAATCTAGCGGCAATGTCTTTGTTGACCTCGACTTTGATCCGGCCGAAGCCGCAGCCCTACACATGCGTGCCAATCTCATGAGCGATCTCCGCAGGTATATCGAGAAGCACAAGCTGACCCAATCGGAGGGGGCCAAGCGCCTCGGCATCGCGCAATCCCGTGTCTCAGACCTCGTTCGTGGGAAGTGGGACAAGTCCAGCCTCGAAATGCTCATCACGCTCGAAGCGCGGCTCGGGCGCAGGATTCGTGTTGAGTTCGCAGCGTAGTTGAGTGTCTGGCTGGAGGCGTGATGCCGAAGGACCCCTGCGAACATCTGAAGTCCTAATCTGCACCCCTCTTCGCACGCCACAAGAGTTAACACGCCCTTAACACTCGTGTGAGGCCGTTGGACGGCCTGCCTCCATTCGCAGGCTATACTTTTCAGGTTATTTCTCGAGGAAGGAGTCGCCCGATGTTGCACAAGAAGATTCCCATGGGACAAGAAAAGCGGATTGCCTTGGTCGCGCACGACAACAAAAAGCGGGATCTGCTCGAATGGGCCACGTACAACCGGGACCTGCTGGCGCGCCACACAATCTATGCGACGGGCACGACCGGCGAGATTCTGGAAGGGGAACTGGGCCTCAAGATTATCCGGTTGCAGAGCGGACCGTTGGGCGGGGATCAGCAGATCGGCGCCAAGGTCGTCGACAACGAAATCGACTTCCTGATCTTCTTCTGGGACCCCCTCGAACCCATGCCACACGATCCCGACGTCAAGGCGCTCTTGCGGATGGCCGTGGTCTGGAACATTCCGATCGCCTGCAATCGCTCGTCGGCGGATTTCATGATCTCCTCACCGCTGATGCAGAACGAGTATGCCCGGCTGGTGCCTGATTACGATGGGTACCGGAATCGGAAGGTGGTGCTGGCGAAACTATTTCTTCTTGTCCCCTGGCCCGTCCGAGAACAACAGCCAGGCGAGGACGATGAACCCGATCGCCACGCCGGTGACTGCGAGCCAGGTTCCAAATTTCTCAGGCATCGGGATTTCCTTTCGGCGGAGCTTGCAGGGCCTGGAAGAGCGCGGCGTCCAGGCGCTTGGGCTTGCCCTCAAGCGTGGTGGTGATCAGCGTCGCCGAGCCCTCGACAATGACCCGCTGGCTCAAGCGTTCGCGAATGATGTGCGAGAAGGTGAGCCCGGCGCGTCCTTCCTTATCGAGCGTCGTGTCGATCACCAAGGTCTCCCCATAGCGAGCGGCCGAGCAATAGTCCACTTCCGCCCGGACCACCATGAACTGGATGCCCTCTTTGACCAGTTGCGCCACCGAGATGCCGCGCTCTTCCAGGTAGTGCGTCCGCGCCCGCTCGAAATACTTCAGATAGTTGGCGTAGTACACCACCCCGCCGCAGTCCGTGTCTTCGTAATAGATGCGAACTTCCACCGTATCTCGTCGCTCGTGAAGCGTCGTTCGTTAGAGCCGTTTGATGAGGTTCCGGAGCATTTTTGATTCGTGATCGAGTTGCTCCAGAAGTCTCTCTTCCTCAGTCGCCTTCATGAATCCCAGATCTTGAGCGATCTCGATATGCGTCTCAAGTTCTGCACATGACCCGAGTGCCACGTAGAGAAACTGTCGATACTCGGCGTTGTGTCTTCGATTGAATCCCTCTGCCACGTTCGATGGAATTGAAACCGAGGCACGTCGGATCTGTGAGACCAACCCATACAATTCGTCTCGAGGAAAGGCTTTGGTCAACTGGTAGGCGTCGATCACGATGGCTTTCCCGAGCTTCCATACTTCCAGATCGCGAAAGTTCCTCGCAACGGTGCTCGGGTTCTTGAAGCCACTCATGACTTCTCTGCTACGAGATACGCTTCACGCTTCACGAACGACGGGGCTAGAGATTCAGCACCGGGAATTTGGGGAGCGACGTGTCGCTCACGCCGGTCACTTTGATGACGATCTCATACAACTGATGCACGCGTTCGGCCTTCACCGGTTCAAACCCGTGGCCGAGGACGGCCTGATGGGCGGCATCCAGCAACGGCTTCATCTTGGCCCATTGGGCGAGGAAGGTCTGGCCCATCTGGTTGCCGAGGCCCGCCAACGCGCGAAATTGCTCATGCAACGGCAGCTTGTACTTGCCGTCCAGATCGCTTAAATGGCAGGTCCGACAGGTTTCTTGCAGCGCCTGGGGCAGCGCCTCCACGGGCACGTCCCAGCTCTTGATCTTGTGCTGCTTGAATAGCTGATACTGCGCGAAGGCCTCAAGGGCCCGGATCAGCGTCACAAGGGCCCGCTCCGCGTCACGATCCATCTCTGCGCGCCGCCTGACATGGGCGAGCAGGTCCAAGGCCAGCAGCTCCTTGACCTCGTTCGGGTCCAGCACCAGCTTTTCCAAAAATCCCATGTTCGCCTTGATCGCCGGAAGGACGGTCTTCAAACCGGGCGGGCCGCCCCAGACCGATGCCATCTCCAGGGCTTTGTACGCGCCCTTCAATTTTTCCCAGGCCTGCCGGTACTGGAATCGTTCCCAGAATCCGTAGCCGTCCGCTAGGTCCGCCAGCGCATGATAGAGGGGTTTCTGTCCGCCGCTGACCCGGACTTCGATCATCCGAAAGAGCGCGGCCGCGGCCTCATACGTGCCTGAGTTGAACAGGTCGCCCCCGTCGCGCCGCGCGGCCGCGGCCATGTCATCCCACGGATTGCTCTGGAGCCAGAGCCGTGCCTGCCCTTCGAGATCGACCGCCTCAGCCTTGTTCGAGGGATCGCCGGCCGCAGGGGCCATGCCGACAATGCGCGAGGACGTTCCGCTGCCGACCAGCATCATCGACGCGGCCATGGCCGGAGTGGCGCCGGTCAAATCCAATACGAGTTCCCCAGGGCCCACGTCCCAGGTTCGGAGCAGGTCGGGGAACGTCTGGGCCAGCGGCCGATAGGAGTCGGCAAAACTGTGCGGATTCGGGGTCACCACCCAATCCCAGCGGCGCGGCATCTGCGCGACATGGGGCTGAATGGCGGTTTCGACGGTCTGTTTGGAGGGTTCGGCCAGGAAGAAACAGAGCTTCTCCGGCTTCAGCCGGTTGATGGTGTAGAGCGCGGCGGGCGCATCATTGCTGAAGGCCATCAACAAGGCTTTGACCGGTGCATCCGTGCCCATCGGGGGCGGACTATAGCATCGAGTGTGAGGGCGCGCAAATAGGTGTGATGAGTGAAGGGTGAAGAGTGATCGGCAAACCGCGAGACGAGCGAGAAAAGCTGGAAATGCGAGAATTGGCCAGACGCACTCGCGGAGACGCACGACCCTGCGTCAATGCCGCCTGTTCGTTTCTCGCCTTTCACGCAGTCGTCCTGACTCGTCACGCGTCACCGGTCACCCGTCACGTTTCGTTGGTTCTGTTTGACACCTCACAAAGGCTTCCCTAGAATCACGTATAATGAAAGACCATGCTATCCAGGCGTTCAATGAGAGCGCCGAGGTCAAGCTCAAATTCGTCCGCGAGCACGCGGACCGGATCGTGACGGTGGCCAAGCTGATCGCGCAGGCGTTTCGCGAAGGGCATAAAGTCCTTCTGTTCGGCAACGGCGGCAGCGCCACCGATGCGTCGCATATCGCGGCGGAGTTTGTCGGGCGCTATCACCGCACCCGGTCGCCCTTGCCGGCGATTGCGCTGGGAGCCGATCAGGCCGCGCTGACCTGCATCGCTAACGATTGGGAATATGCCGAGATCTTTGCGCGGCAGCTTCGCGCGCTGGGGCAGAAAGGCGACGTGGCCATCGCCATCAGCACCAGCGGCAACTCGCCGAATGTCCTCAGGGCCGCCGAAGCCGCGCGCGAACTCAATCTGGTGACCGTCGCATGGACGGGCGGCAAGGGCGGAAAACTCGCGGGCTTGGTCGACCACCCCTTCGTCGTGCCATCCACCGTCACGGCCCGCATCCAAGAATCCCACATCACGCTCGGCCACGGTGGAGGAAGAATTCTTTGCCAAAGCCCTCTAGGAAGTCGCAAGCCGCGTCATTCCCCCGCGAACTTCCGGCCCCGATCGACGTCTCGAGGCTGAAGACCTATCCCCTCGCGCGCCGGCAGAGCAAGGTGCAAGCCGATGACGTCGCCGCAACCTGGCGGCGGGGCGGCAGCCTGCAGCGGTTCCTCTCTTCGTTGCCCGACATTTTGGCCGTCAAAACCCTGCGCGAGGTCGTCCAGGCCGTCGTCCGGGCGCATCGCAAGCAACGGCCGGTGATCCTGGGGGTCGGGGCCCACGTGATCAAGGTGGGGCTCAGCCCGGTGCTCATCGACTTGATGGAACGCCGCGTGGTGACGGCCGTGGCGATGAACGGCGCGGGGATCATTCACGATTTCGAATTGGCGCTGACGGGCCACACGTCGGAAGACGTCGAGGCGGAGATCGATTCCGGCCGGTTCGGCATGGCGGAGGAAACCGGCCGCATGTTGAACGACGCCATTACGCGCGGCGTCAAAGACGGGCAGGGGATCGGCGAGGCGGTCGGCCACTACCTCAACCGGTACAAAGGGCAGTTTCCGAACCGCGAGATCAGCATTGTGGCCACCGGCGCCCGGCTCGGGGTCCCCATCACCGTCCATATCGCGCTGGGCACCGATATCACCCACATGCATCCGGCTGCCGATGGCGCGGCGATCGGCGCGGGCTCTCTGCTGGACTTTCGCCGGCTGGCGGCCGTGGTATCCGGGATGGAAGGCGGGGTCTACCTGAACCTGGGGTCCGCCGTCATTCTTCCTGAGGTCTTTCTGAAGACGGTCGCCTTGGGCCGGAATCTCGGCAGTCCCTTGACCGACATCACGACCGTGAACATGGATTTCCTGTCGCACTATCGCCCCCTCACGAACGTGGTGAAGCGACCGACTCAGAAGGGCGGGCGCGGCTACTCCCTCACGGGCCATCACGAGATCATGGTTCCGCTGCTGGCTGCGGCCATCGTCGAAGAACTCGGGAGTTAATCCGCCACGCAGGGCTGACCGGCCCACCATCCGGGAATGGAAACAACCGTCCACCCGATCGATCTGCCCCTCAACGTCTCGCAGCTGCAGACCCACTGGACCGATCTGAATGCGCGGTTCTTTGGGAGCCGCTTGCCTCCCATCACGATTGAGTGGAGCCGCCGACTGACCTCATCGGTCGGCCTGTTCTCCAGCCGCATTGGGCCGAGGGTCAAGAGGCCGTCGCGTTCTTCTGCATCGGCGCCGAGGCGGCTCATTCGACTCTCGCTTCCGCTCTTGGGTCGCCTGGCGTCCCGGACCCCCTCTGTCGAGCCGGAGATTCTCAACACGCTCGCGCATGAGATGATTCATCAGTGGCAGTACGACATCCTCAAACGCCGCCCTGACCACGGGCTGGACTTCCTCAGAAAGATGACGGAGATGAACCGGAGCGGGTGCGTGGGTATCACGCGCTACCATGGATTGGACGACCATGTGCAGGCGCTGTCACGATACCGCTGGCGCTGCCGGGAGTGCGGGCTCAATTATCATCGGAGAAGGCGCACCCTCCAAGTCGGGCGCCACCGATGCGGGGTCTGTCGCGGGAGGCTCGAAGAGGTCGCCTCCTGCCCGGAGGCGGGCACGAGCGCTGACCTCCACGAGCCATTCAGGCAGTTGTCTTTGGAGTTCACTCCAGATGGGATGGGTGCCTCACCGGGGGAAGGCTTCGCGACAGCCGCCGTCCACGGGGATCATGGCGCCGGTCGTCTTGGATGAACTGTCCGAGGCCAAGAACAGCACCGCTTCGCCGACATCAAGAGCGGTCACATAGGCTTTCGCCCGGGCTTCCCGGAGAGCGGGGGACCAGAGGCCGGACCCTTCAAAGACTGCGTCGGGATTGACCATGTTGACCCGGACGCCGATGTCCGCGCCTTCTACAGCCAGGACCCTTCCCAGTTGAACCTGCGCCGCCTTCGAGGCCGAATAGGGACCGAAATCTTTTCCGGGGGCCAGCACATTCTTCGTGGCGACGACCACGATGTTGCCGCCGAGCCCTTGGCTCCGGAACAGGCGCATGGCCTCTCGACAGACCAGAAAATGGCCTGTGGCATTCACGGCCATCGACTCGTTCCAGTCCGTGAGCGAGAGAGCCTCCACTGGTGCGCTCCTGGCGATACCTGCGTTCGAGACCAGGATATCCAGGCCGCCGTAGGTGAGGATCGCGTGCTCGAACGCTTCTCGGACGCTGTCTTCCCGTGTGACATCCATCGGAATCGCGACGGTCGTCTCCTCGCCGGACTCTCTGTTGAGCTCATCCGACAAGGCGCGGAGCTTTCGGTCGTCCACGTCGGTGAGGATGACAGAGGCTCCTTCCCGGTGCAGCCTCGTGGCGACCGCCCGTCCAATGGCCCCGGCCGCTCCCGTAATGAGAACAATTCGGCGAGAGAGTGGCTTCTCGGGCGGGAGCAGGCTCAACTTGAAGTTCTCCATGGGCCAGTACTCGAAGTCGCACAGGGCTTGAGCCGGCAGGGCCGTATAGGCGCCGATGGCGGATGCCTGCTGAATGACGTGCATCGTGTGGACGTAGAGGTCGTGCGTGATTCGGGCCGCTCGTCTATCCTTTCCGGTGGTGAGCAGGCCTACGCCTGGGACCAGGATGACGCGGGGATGCGGATCCAGCATCGTGACGCCCGTTGGCTTGTAGTGCTCGAAATAGCGCACATAGTCGTCGCGGTACCGTTCCACGGCTTTGCCGACGTGATCTGCGAGGGGCAGGCCCGTCCCCTTGTGGGGGGCCTGCTCCGGGAGTCGGAGGAACAGCGGTCTCGGTTTCGTGTGCAGGATATGGTCAGGAGTAAAGGGGCCGACCTGTGAGAGTCGTTCAGCGTCGGGATGATTCACGAAGGCAAGAGTAGTCGGTTCATCATCAAGCGTGACGATGACGCGCCTCTGCCGGCTGAGCGCTCCCCGGAGAACCGGCATCAGCCCAGCGGCGGGCGTCCGGGAATCTGGAGGCGACACCCTGATGGTTCTGGTCCCTCGCCGGGGCCGGGACGATGGCGCGCCCTGCCGGACGAATCGTTCCGCCTTCGTGACGATTCGAATGGTTTCGAGGTACGCGTCCTTGGCGGTCTTCCCCCACGTCACGAGACCATGTTTGTCCAAGATCATCGCCCGCGCCTGAGGCTGACGGGCGAACGCCTCCGCCGCGAGTTTGCTCAGTCCAAAGCCTGGACGCACGTAGGAAACCAGGGGCACCTCGGCCCCATACACCTGTCGGATCAGCGACCGGCTGTCAGTTTGATCCACCAGCGTGCAGATGGCGTCCGCATGGGTATGATAGATATGTGGGGCGGGCAGGAACGCATGGAGGAGTGTTTCGATGGACGGTTTCGGCGCGCCGGGCTCGAGCATGCAGCGGTTCTGGAACGAGACCATCTCCTCGTCGCCCATCGCGTCGTGGGCTCGAAGGGTCAGGAGATCGTCGAGTCTCAGGGGAGTGAACTGCTTCGCCGTAATGCTTTTCATGTCGGACCCGCTGCCCTTGATCCACAGGACGCGCGTGTCCCGTCCGACATGGTCTTTCACAGTCGCTTTGAGGGAGGTATTCCCGCCGCCCCAGAGGACAAGGTCCGGTTCTTGCCCGATCGTCCGTGTCGCATAGACAAGGAGATCCACCCCGTCCAGTGTTGCTGCCGCGGTGTCGGACCACCGGTCGCGCATGGGAGGCTCGCGAGATGTGAGGTCTGTATCTACTGTGGCCAGTATACGAGAGGGCGGATTAGGGGCAAGGACAATCGGCCAAATGGGCTCTTCTGGGATGAGCTCCGGAACGGATCGAACTGAAGATGTGAGGGGGATGATCGGGCTAGCGCCGGAAGGCGTCTTTCCCCTTCACGATTTCCGCCAACAATGCATCCGCGAGTTTCGCGGCGCGGCGGCGTCGCCAGATCCACCGGCCAAGGACAACGAGGAGCAAGCCTCCGAGACCGGCTCCCATCCACACGACATTCTTCATGGTGGTAGTGTAGACAGCCGTTTGGCCGATTGACAAGTTCGACGCAAGCTGGTCAGCCTGAAGGCTATGACTTTGCGGCACGTTCGCGATAAGATGCGGCGTCACCGTCCATGGCCATGATCGAGAAAATCATCACAAGGGACGAACTCGTCACGTTGCTCGCCGAGCGTCGGAGGACCGGCGCCCGGGTCGTCTTCACGAACGGCTGCTTCGATCTGATGCACATCGGCCACACGCGATATCTGCAGGCAGCCCGGGCGCTGGGAGATCTCTTGGTGGTGGGCGTCAATTCGGACCGGTCGGTGCAGGCATTGGAGAAGGGGCCCGGCCGCCCGATCGTCCCGGGGGCCCAGCGGGCCGAAGTGATCGCAGCTCTGGCATGTGTCGACTATGTGGTCCTGTGCTCCGAGCCGGATCCGGGCCGGCTGATTGCCGCGCTCCAGCCGGATGTCCTGGTGAAGGGAGGCGATTGGGCTCCCGACAAGATCATCGGGCGCGACATCGTTGAAGCGCGCGGCGGGGTCGTCCGCACGATTCCGCTCGTCCCCAATATCTCGACCAGCACCCTCGGCAAAAAAATTCACGCATCGAAGTTCTGATTCTGTGGCCTCGTCTCCGATTCAATACTGGGATCAACTCCTGACCCCGCTCATCTCGGCGCTCGCCGACCGGTCGGCGCGACCCTGCCTCACCGGCGTGGTCGGTTCCATCTCGGGCTTTACGCTGACGCTCCTTGCTCAACGACTAAAGAATAGTTCGCTCGTGATCGTGGGAGAGTCGGACGAGGCCGCCTCCCAACTCTTCGATGACCTCGAGTTCTTTCATACATTACTCGGCCTGCCGACCGATCAACTCGTGTTCTTCCCTGAATGGGAGAGCTTGCCCTACGAAACCGCCCCGCCCCAAGTCACGCTGGTCGCCCGCCGCGTGCTGGCGCTCCAGCGATTGTCGCAGAAAGCCCGCACGCTCCTGGTGACCTCCGCCCAGGCGCTCACACAACGCGTGCTGCCGAAAGCGGTGTTTCTGGACGGCATCGCTCGCGTGAAGCCGGGGGAAACGCTCGAGCGGGAGGCGCTGGTGTCCCGGCTCTTGCGGCTGGGCTATCGCCAGGCGTCGGTAGTCGAGATTCCCGGTGAGTTCAGCATTCGCGGCGGGATCGTGGATATTTATTCGACGGCCTACTCGGACCCATTGCGCATCGAGTTTCTCGGCGACACGGTCGAATCCATCCGCTGTTTCGATCAGGCCACGCAGAAGTCCACGGTGAAGCGCGACCATGCGTGGCTGCTGCCGGCGCGTGAACTGATCTATCCGGCCGGCCGCCCCGAGGGGCTGGCGCCGCTGCCGCCCGATGGGGAATGGCGATCTCCCGATGTCTACGGGGAGATGCCGACGCTGCTCGACTATCTGGATGAGGCGCCGCTGCTCGTGCTGGATCAGCCGGAGTCCCTCGCGGCGAAAGCCCGAGAGTTTCGTGACGAGGTGGACAGCGCCTATCTGCGGCGGGAAGGGGAGACGACGGCGGAACCGTATCCCCAACCGGCGCGGTTGCTGGTGCCGTGGGAGGAGGTGCTCCAGCAGGCCCAGGCATGGCCGTGGCTGGCCCTCGCCCCGCTGGCCTCGCTCGATGCCACTTGGTGGCCGGCGGTGGAATCACCGGCCCGGACGCCCAACAGCGTGGGGTTGGCCTTGCGCGGGACGCCCTTCGCCGAAACGTTGAAGATTCTGGATCAGCTCAGGAGCAACGGGTTGGTGATCCTCGTCGCGCGCAGCCGCGGGCAAGCCGATCGGTTGCTGGCCCTCTTTGCCGAGCACGATGTGTCGGCGACGGCCTGGAAGCCGCCGAATTGGACGACCGGCTCTCCCTTGCGCCAGCCGCTGTTCATCGTCCAGGGCGAGGTCTCCGCCGGCTTTGTCGTGCCGGACGGGTGTGTCTCGATCGTCACCGAAGAAGACCTCTTTGCCAAGGCGGCGCGGCACCGGACCGCCCCCGCGTCGAAGACCGCGACCTTTCTCACGTCGCTGGACGATTTGGAAGTCGGCGACTATGTCGTGCACATCCAGCATGGTGTGGCCCGCTATCAAGGCCTGCGTCGCCTCTCGGTGCAGGACTTTGACAGCGACTACCTGATCCTGGAATTCGCCGGCGCCGACAAGCTCTACGTCCCGCTCGACCGGTTGAATCATGTCCAACGCTACATGGGGGCCGACGGCCATGCCCTCCGGCTGGACCGCCTCGGCGGCACGAGCTGGGAGCGCACGACCGCGAAGGTCAAGAAGGGCGTGGAGGAAATGGCGCGGGAACTGGTGGCGCTCTATGCCAACCGCGAGTTGGTCAGTCGCGCCGGGTATGCGGGCGACTCGACGTTGAGCCGCGAGTTCGAAGCCGCCTTCGAGTACGAGGAAACCGCCGATCAATTGCGCGCGATCGAGGACATCAAGCGGGATCTGGAATCGCCCAAGCCCATGGATCGGCTTGTGTGCGGCGATGTGGGGTACGGCAAGACGGAAGTAGCGATGCGGGCGGCCTTCAAGGCTGTGGAGGACAACCGGCAGGTGGCCGTCCTGGTCCCCACCACGCTGCTCGCGCAGCAGCACTACGACAACTTCTCGCAGCGATTTGCGCCCTTTCCCGCCCGAGTGGCGATGTTGTCCCGGTTCCAATCGACCAAAGAGGCGAAGGCCATCCTCCGCGACTTGGCCGACGGCAAGATCGACGTCATGATCGGCACCCACCGGCTGCTCCAGAAGGGCGTCGAGTTCCGCAACCTGGGGCTCGTCATCATCGATGAAGAGCAGTGGTTCGGCGTACGGCACAAGGAACGTCTCAAGCAATTGCGGACCCAGGTCGACGTGCTCACGCTCACGGCCACGCCGATTCCGCGGACGCTGCAGATGGCCATGGCCGGCGTCCGGGATCTCTCCGTGATCGAAACACCGCCGCTGAACCGCCTGTCGATCAGAACGCAGGTCGTGCGATTCGACGCGAAGTCCATCCGGGAGGCCATCGCGCGCGAGCTGGGTCGGGGCGGGCAGGTCTTCTTCGTGCACAATCGGGTCCAGACCATGGAGCGGATGGGCGCCTGGCTGCGCGACTTGATCCCGGAAGCGCGCATCGTCATGGCGCACGGCCAGATGGACGAACGGCTGCTGGAGTCCGTGATGCTGAAATTCCTCCGGCGGGAAGCCGATGTGCTGCTCTGCTCCTCGATCATTCAGTCCGGTCTGGATGTGCCGAATGCGAACACCATCATCGTCCATCGGGCCGATATGTTCGGCTTGGCGCAACTCTATCAATTGCGTGGTCGAGTCGGCCGCTCCGGCCAGCAGGCCTATGCCTACTTTCTGACCCCGGAAGAGGAAGGGGAGCTCACGCCAGATGCGCAGAAGCGGCTGGTCGCCATTCAGCAGTTCACCGACCTCGGCGCCGGCTTTCGCATTGCGGCGGCGGACATGGAAATTCGGGGCGCGGGGAATTTACTGGGCAAGGAGCAGTCCGGCCATATTGCGGCCGTCGGCCTCAACCTCTACCTCCAGATGGTCGAGCAGGCGGTGCAGCAGTTGAAAGGCACCGTGGTGCAGGAGGAGGCGGACCCCGCCCTGCACGTCACGGTGTCCGCCTATGTCCCGGAAGAATATGTGGGGGATAGCCATCAGCGGCTGTCGCTCTACAAACGGCTTTCCTCCACCCGGCAGGTCGGGGAGCTGGCGCTGCTGCACGGCGAGATGCAGGACCGCTATGGCCCGCCGCCGGAGCCGGTGGAGCGCCTGTTCGAAGTGATGGAGATTCGGACCCTGGCCAAGGGGCTGCGCTTGGCCTCCGTAGAAGTCACGAAGGGCAGTGCCGTCATCACGTTTTCAGGGTCGAGTGGCGCCCCGGAAGCCGGGATGCGTCGCGTGATCGACCGGTATCAACGGCGATTCCGTCTGGTCTCTCCCACGTCGTTCGAGCTGCTCATGCCCCCGGGCGGATGGTCTGCGGTGTTTCCGGAACTGTCCGCTGCCTTGAAAACGCTGGCGGTCTGTGATACCAAGAGCACTTCCGTGGAACAGGTTTCATGAGGGAGGGCGCCTTGGTGCGAACACCTATGGGCAGGACGCGACCGGGAGTCACAGCAGTCTGGAGAGGTCTTTGTGCGGCGCTACTCCTGGCGCTGGCCGGCTGTCCGCAGCCGGTCCAGGATGCGCAGGTGCTGGTGGTCGTCAACGGCAAGGCCATTTCCCTGGAAGACTTCAACCGGCGGTGGGCGGGGCTCTCGCCGTCCATGCAAGCGCGCTACCGCACGATCGGCGGCGAACGCAAGTTCCTCGATGAACTGATCGGGGAGGAGTTGCTCCTTCAGGAAGGGCGGCGGCAGGGATTGGATCAGAGCGCGGCGATTCGCGAGCACATGGAACGGCTCAAAGAACAACTCGTGCTCGATGAGCTCATGAAGCAAGCGCTCCACGCGACGGACGTGGTCTCCGATGCCGATGTCGACGCCTACGTGATCGCGCATCCCGAATCGATCCGACAGCCACAGGTGGTGCACCTGGCGCACATCGTCGTGCCCACGCCTGAGCAGGCCAAAGACATGAAGCGGCGATTGGATCAAGGCCAAGATTTCGGGGCCATTGCCAGGAAGTTCTCGATCGATGTCGTTAGCCGCGGCAAAGGGGGCGAGCTGGGCCCCTACCGCGAGGGGGAGGGCCCGGCGGCCATCGAGAAGGAGTTCCTCCACCTCAAGGTGGGCGGTGTCAGTGAGCCGATTCAGACGGACAAGGGGTACCGGATCATCAAGATCGTGAGTCGAGAGCCGGAAGATCAAAAGAAGAAAGCGCTGGCCAAGGCCCGACTGAAGCAGGAGCTGCAAGTCGAGAAGCGGCGGAAACGGTTTGAACAGTTCCAAGCCACCCTTCGTGCCAACGCGAGCGTGCGGATGGCGGATGCCTCGAAGCTGGTGATCCAGGACGCCGGGACGTCCGCCCCCACTCCGTAATGTCCAGAATAGCCAGACGCGTCACGTGATGCTCACCATTGATCTAGGAGCCTGTCCGACAT
>JACRLS010000134.1 GCA_016235225.1 Nitrospirota bacterium
ATCAGCTCGGGCCGATCGCCGAGCAACTTCCCGCCAAACCAGGCGAGCACCCAACACCATAATCCGGCTCCAATCACGGTCATGAGGCTATAGACACCGAACGGCATGCGCACGAGGCCCGCGGGAATGCCGATGAGATGGCGCACCACCGGGACCAACCGGGCAAAGAACACGCCACCGGCCTCATAGCGGGCAAGCCACCGCTCCGCCCGCAAGACCTTGTCTTCGGGACAGAAGACATACTTGCCATACCGTAAGAGCAGCGGACGGCCGACCCATCGGGCCACCCAATAGGTTGCGGCCGCACCGAGATAGCTGCCCGCGGTGCCGGCGATCACCACTCCCCAGAAACTCAACCGCCCCTGCGCGGCCCAGTAAGCCGCCGGAGGGATGATGACCTCACTGGGGATGGGGACAATGGAGCTTTCCATAGCCATGAGGATCACAATGCCTGGGTAGCCCCAGTCATGGACCCATTGAAACCAGACCCCAATCCATTGCTGCATGTCTCTCTCCTGATTCTATTTCCTTCGACCGATCGGTCTGATTCTACTGGGGACGGACGCGTCCAGCCATCTCTTTCGCACTTGCATCATTTTTGGGGTTTCGAGTAGAATCCGACCCCTGTATCGTGGGATCGGCCTTCCGGCCGATGGAAGTCGCAGAGGAGGAGACGTCATGAGCAAAGTGGCTGCAGGAATCGTCGGAGGCATGGGGTCCGTGTTGCTCAGCGCCTCGCTGGCGCTCGCCAACGTGGAGGCCGGAAAGGCACCTGACTACAGTGGTATTTCGGGGATATACTACACGCTGATCGCGTTGATCCTGGTCTATGGCGTGTACGACACCTTCTTCAAGAAGTCCTAATCCTTCCTCTCCTATCGATCCTCTGAACCCGTCCATCGCGGATCATCCCGCGGGGAGGCGACGGGTTCAGTGTTTTTTGCGTCCTGCGAGCCGTGCGGACCCGCCGGTGTCGGCCGCCACATGAGGGCTGAGGTATTTCATCACCGTTGCCGCAATCATGTGATACCCAGCTTCAGTCGGATGAATGCCGTCCGCCTGATTGAGGGGGGGGTGCGCCGCCACGCCTTCCAAGAAAAAAGGGATCAAGGTGAGCCGGTGCACGCGCGCCAACTCGGGATAGAGGGCGGCGAACTGCGCCGTGTAGTCCTTCCCGTAGTTCGGAGGGAGCTGCATCCCAGCCAGCACCACCGTCACCCCTGCGGCCTGGAATCGTGAGATGATCTCGCCCAGGTTCGCCCGAGTCTGCTGGATATCCAATCCACGCAGGCCGTCGTTTCCTCCAATTTCGATGATCACAATCCGCGGATGGGACTTGAGCACCCACTCCAGGCGACGGACACCCCCGGCTGAGGTATCCCCGCTGACCCCGGCATTCAGCACGCGATAGCGGTATCCGGCGTCATCCAATCGACGCTGGAGCTGAGCTGGATAGGAATCTTCAGGCGAGACGCCCAGACCGGCCGTGAGGCTATCGCCGAAGGCGACGATGGTAGGGCGATCATCCGAAGGCTGCCTGCTGCTTCGACCAGGCTGACCCGTGACGTCCGTCCCACCCTGGGCACCGATCCCCTCCCTGGGCAGATCCGGTGCCGTCGCACTCGAGGTTGCCCCCGATGGCGGCTCCGGCGAACGGTCGCACCCGAGTATGAAGGCGAACGCGGCGAGCACTGCCACACCAAGGCCGAGGGGACCACGGAAAGAGAACATGGCAGGGGAAGAGAGCACCATAGGGTATAATATCGCGTGCACACACGACTCGCACCCACATTCGTCTGATGCCCCTCATCACCATCCAACATCTCGTCATGCGGCTCCCGGCCGGCGGCCGGCTTGTCACGATCCTGGACGATCTTTCGCTGGAGATTCCCCATCCCCAACGTGTGGCGATTGTGGGGCCCTCAGGGAGCGGAAAATCTACGTTGCTCGGCCTGATCGCGGGTCTGGACCGACCGACGTCCGGATCCATTACACTCGACGGGATGGAGATCACGACCCTGCCTGAGAACGCCCTGGCCCGGTATCGACGGGACAAGATCGGCTACATCTTTCAGTCGTTTCATCTCATTCCCACCCTGACGGCGCTGGAGAACGTGGCCATTCCTCTGGAGTTGGGCCACGATCCTCAGGCTCAGACGCGCGCGGCGGAGCTGCTGAAAGCCGTCGGGTTGGATGATCGCCTGTACCACTATCCCGTCCAGCTCTCAGGCGGCGAGCAGCAACGGGTCGCCGTGGCCCGGGCCTTTGCCTGTCGGCCGCCCTTGTTGCTGGCCGATGAGCCCACGGGCAATCTCGACTCGGCGACCGGGCAACAGGTGATTCAATTGCTGCTGGACCTGCATCGCGAGCATGGGACAACGCTGGTTCTGGTGACCCACGACCCGCTGTTAGCCGGCCACATGGAGCGAATCGTCACGCTCCGCGACGGCCGGGTGGTCTCGGATCGAATGGTCACTGGTGAACGGTCCTCAACCGAATCGTAACGCGAGTGCCGACGCGTCGGTGACTCAGCCTTCTCGCCGGGCACCAACCTCCTGAGAAGTCGATGGACCTCTTTCTCCTCAAGATGGCCTGGCGAGAGACCCGTGCCGGGTGGCGACACTTTCTCTACTTCCTCACGTGCATCGCCTTCGGCGTGGGGGCGGTAGTGGGAATCGGCCTGTTCGCCAGCAACGTCGAACGTGCCGTCCTTCGAGAAGCCCGTGGGCTCCTCGGGGGCGATCTCGAAATTCGCGTCTCGCATGCGCTGTCCGAGGCGGGGCGCTCGCTGCTTCAGTCCCTTGCCACCCGCGGTATCGAGACCTCACATGCCAGCGAGTTGGTGGCCATGGCGGCCACCGTTACGGACGGAGGGGATTTGATTCGCCCAGCCACCCAGTTGGTCGAGCTCAAAGCGGTCGAGGACAATTATCCCCTGTACGGAAAGCTCGCACTTGAGCCCAAGGTCCCGCTGACCGAGCTGCTGGCTCCGCCAGCTTCTTCTTGCTCAGGATCATCTCCCTCGCCTGACCCCTTAACCCTCACCCCTCACCCTGCTTGCTACGGCGCCGTGGTCCAGGCATCGTTGCTGATTCGCATGGGGCTGTCGGTAGGGCAACCGTTGAGGATCGGCCAGGCCACCTTTCGGATCACCGGCGTGATCACAACAGAACCGGATCGCATGGCCAACATGTTCAGCCTCGGACCCCGCGTGCTGATCTCGCAGCAAGGTCTGGCCGGAGCCGATCTCGTCAAACCGGGGAGCCGGGTGCGAGAGCGCTACCTCTTGAAACTTCCCGTGACGGTGTCTCCGCAGCCGCTCCTCTATGAGCTGCGAGGACGCCTCGCACCGGACTCGGTTCGCGTCTCCTCATACCGTGACGCACAGCCGCAATTGAAACAGTTCTTGGACCAACTGTCCCGCTATCTGAGCCTCATCGGGCTGACCGCCCTGTTCGTGGGTGGTATCGGTGTCGCCATGTCGGTTCAGGCGTTCCTCCGAGAGAAACTCGAGAGCATCGCCGTGCTGAAGACGCTCGGCGCCGGATCGGGCACGGTGATCTCCGTCTACCTGGCTCAAACACTCGTTCTGGCCATGGGGGGCTCTGCCTGCGGGGTGGCGCTCGGCCTACTCTTGCAAGCCTGGTTGCCGCAAGCGCTCGTCGGCCTGCTCCAATCGAATCTGCTGGAGCAGGTGGAATTCAGCAGCGCATTGAGTGGGGCAGCCCTCGTTCCCCTCGTCAAAGGCTTCGCTCTGGGCGTACTGACGACAGTCTTGTTTACCTTGTGGCCGCTCTGGCAGATCCGCGAGATGCAGCCGGCCAGAATCTTCCGTCAGGAGGTGACCGCCTCTGAGAGCGGGCCGGGACCTGTCCCTCTCTGGCTCAGACTGAAGGCCCTGGCGAGTCGGCTGCGCCGCGGGCAGGATCTGATCGCGATGATCGGCGTGGGAGGGGGCTTGCTTGCCCTTTCCATGTGGCAGGCCTCGTCCTGGCAACTCGGCGGGCTGTTCATGGGCGGGCTCCTCGTCGCCGTCCTGCTGCTGCTTGCCGGGGCAACCGGGTTGCTCTCCGGCCTCCGTGCCTTGCCGAGGCCCCGCTCCATTGGCGCTCGGTATGCCATCGGCAACCTGGGGCGGCCCGGGGGTCATGCCATCGGCGTGATCCTGGCCCTGGGCATCAGCGTGATGGTGATCGTCACCGTCGCCGTGATCGAGCGCTCCCTGGTTGCCCAGCTTGGCGAGAGTCGACCGGTCCAGGCCCCGACCTTTTTCTTTATCGACATCCAACCGGACCAGGCCGATGGATTTGCCGGTCTGCTCCATGCTCGAGCGGGAGAACTCAGTCCGCAACTAATCCCATTGGTTCGCGCACGACTCCACGCCATGAATGGCCGGCTCGTGAAGGCAGAGGAGCCGAGCGAGACCGACACCAGTGGACGGGAGGAGAAACGAAAGGCCTGGTATCTCACCCGGGAGTACGTGCTCACAGTCCTGGATGCCTTACCGAAGGACAATGTTGTGGTGAAAGGCGCCTGGTGGCCTCCTGCTTCTCGACCGGCCAAGCCGCTGGTATCCGTCGAGGAGGATGCCGCCAAGTCCTTGGGCCTCGATGTGGGATCGACCGTCACCCTGGAGATTCAAGGCGCCACCATGACCGCCGAGGTCAGCAGCATCCGGAAAGTCGACTGGGGCAATTTCTCAACTAACTTTTACATGATTCTCTCGCCTGGATCGCTCGACGGCGCGCCGTTTACCTATGTGGCGACCGTCCGCGTTCCGCCCCAGGATGAAGTGCCCCTCCAGCAGGCTGTCGTCGCGTCATTTCCGAATGTCACGGCCATCAATATCGGCGATGTGCTGGACAGCTTTACCCGAATCCTGGACCGCCTCTCGCTGGCCATCCAGGCCGTGGCCTTGTTTTGTGTGGTGACGGGCGGACTGGTGATGGGGGCGGCACTGGCCGCCACCCGCTACCGGCGCCTCTATGAATCAGTCATCCTGAAGGCACTTGGGGCCACGAGGGGACTGATCGCGCGATCCTTTGCGATCGAGTACCTGTTGGTGGGCACGGTGGCCGGGCTGATTGGAGTGGGACTGGCCAGTGCCCTCGCCTGGGCCGTCCTTCGCTATGTCTTCGATCTGAGCTGGACGCTTCAACTTTATCTACTGGTCGGGGGATTGCTCCTGACCCTGCTGTTCACGGTGCTGATCGGCTTCTTGGGTACCTTCGGCATCCTGGGGCAGCGTCCGCTGCCGATTCTGCGGCGGGAATGAACAGTGATCTGAACTGGAGAGTTTCTGGGAGGAACTCTAGTTTGAGGCGATTCGGTAGAGTCCTCCTGACAGGGTCATGATGTAGAGTTCTCCGGAACCATCCTCACCAAAACTTGAAAGACTGCCCCCAGGCTTCAGCGCAGGCCACTCCGCATGTTCCGTGACCAGGCCGTTCAGGAAACGAAAGCTCCTGACAAATCCCTGACAAAAGTCCGCATAGAAGTAGGTGCCTTGGCAGAACCTATGCAGGAAGTAATGGGTAGATGATACGGCCTTCACCAGACCGTTGTGGCGTGATGCAGCACCACCGCATTGCCTTCAGGGTCGAGAATGACGGCCATGCGGCAGACAGGCGTCGAAAAGGGTTCTACCTTGACCGATGTCCCATCGGCGCGGAGATCGGCGACCATCGCTGTCCGCGCCATCGACTCTAGGCCCGATTCCGCGTCCCGCATCGGCGCTCGGACTCACACCTTCGGTGAGGGTGGTGATGGCGATGGTGCCGCCGTCGATGTCGTATTTGATCCCTGCGTCTTGAAACACGCGCGCCGCTGGTGACGTCCCTCCCTATCGGAATGAATTCAGGTAGTTCCGTAACGACGTGCCGTCCCGCTCTCTCAGGTTGACGGCAATGCGAAGCTGTTCAAGATATTGCTCCAGCGTCTTGCCGCCCAGATCGATCTTGCGTGAAGCGAAGAAGTCGCGCACATCCCGCTCGAGCTCCGCGGTGGCCAGCCCGACAACCCCCCCGCACATCCGGCGCAGGCCGTTCTTGGGAAAGAGTCGATCCATCGTCTCCCAATGGGATTTCACGAACGCCCAGGCTCGCTCGCGTCCATGGACGTTCCCCAGAAGAGCGCTGACCACGAACGGCGCATCCTGCGTACGCATGTCGCCCGTGATGGTCCGCGCCAGCGTCCGCTCCAAGAGGGCCGGCCGGCGGAAGTCGGCCAGAGAGAACAGATAGCGCCGCTCTTCCTGGGGGGTCTTGGCCGATCTGAATCGTTCTGAAAATTGATCATATCGCGCGGTATCTCCGGTATGGGCCAGAATTGAAACCAGTGCCGGCATCAGATTCGGATCGACGGCCGACGAGTCTTTCAGGGACACCGCATAGAATTCAGCGGCAAGCTGTTGGGTCTCCCGATCATTCCCCAGTTTACCGAGCGCCCCCAGGAGCTCTCCCCGCAGTTGCTTGGTGAGCTCACTGTCGCCGGGCTGCGGAGACCAGCTTAAGTCTTTGACCAGCGGTCCTACACGATCGCGCACCAGGGCTTCCAGGGCCGGGCGGTCTTCTTCCACGATCAGCCGATTCAAGAGGCCGAAGGATTCCAGCAGGACGGTCCAGACATTCTTGTCTCGTTCGTGTTTGAACTGTGCCGTGAGGTCGAGATAGGCCGTCACCGGCAAGAGACCGGCCACGGTGGTCGCCCAGGCATCGTTGACAAGATTAAACCGCTCAATGGACGCGAGGCGATCAAGCCCGACGCCGATCAGCCGATCCAGCAACTCCGGTGCGTACCGGACCCGATAGAACCCATGTCCGTCATCGTTGAGCACGACCTGCGTGACGTGGGCAGGAAGAGGCACGCGCGCCTCCCGGTCCTTCAACAAGATGCGTCGGCTCTCCACCGTGCCGCCTGTGTGGATTTTCAACGAGACGGGGATCT
The DNA here is from genome assembly GCA_016235225.1 of Nitrospirota bacterium. GTDB lineage: Bacteria > Nitrospirota > Nitrospiria > Nitrospirales > Nitrospiraceae > RSF151. The sequence goes on from JACRLS010000134.1 coordinate 6,946, forward strand.
GCCAGGGCTGGGCATCGTCGGCCTCGGCACCGGACGGAGGGAGATACCTGAATCGCTGTTGCGTGAGAATCAATTCAGCAGGCCCATCGAGTCGGGCTGAGAGCAAGGGATACCCGGGCTGAAAGATCCACCCGTCCATCAACTCCGGCACCGCAGCCTGCGCCGCTTTCCCAAGTGACACCCAGAGGTCCTTCGTGTCGGCATTGCCGTAGGCATGCGACCGGAGATAGTCACGGACGCCATCCCGGAAAACCGTCGGGCTGAGATACTGTTCCAACATTCGCAGCACCGACGCGCCTTTCTCATAGGTCAGGACGTCGAACATGGCGTCGGCATCCTTCGGCGCGCGGACCGGATATTCGATGGGACGCGTGCTCTGGAGCCCATCGACGGAGAGGGCCGCCGCCCGCGACACCCCGAAGGTTTCCCAGCGTCTCCACTCGGGCTTCCAGACATCCACCGCCATCATCTCCATGAAGGTGGCGAACGCTTCATTGAGCCAGAGGCCGTTCCACCAGGACATGGTCACCAGATCGCCGAACCACATGTGGGCGTTCTCGTGAGCGACCACGTCGGCGACGCGCTCAAGCTCCGCGTGGGTGGCGCTCTCCTGATCCACCAAGAGGGCCGTTTCCCGGAACGTGATGGCCCCAAGGTTTTCCATAGCCCCAGAGGCGAAATCTGGAATGGCGAGCAGATCCAGCTTGTCGCCGGGATAGGGAATCCCGTAGTACTGTTCAAAGAACGTCAAGGATGCCGCTGCAATGTCCTGCCCGAAGTGTGCCAGGTGTCCCTTCCCTGGCACGGCCCAGAGGCGGATGGGGGTCTTTCCGACGAAGACGGACTTCGTGGCCTCGATCTGCCCGACGACGAAGGCCACGAGATAGGTCGACATCTTGATCGTGTCCGCATAGCGGATCACTTTCTTGGCGCCCTCGATAGTTTCAGATAGCACGGCGGTATTGGACACCGCCGTCAACGCCGGGTCGATGGCGAGGGTGGTTGCGAACACAGCCTTGAAGTCCGGCTCATCCCAGCAGGGGAAGGCTCGTCGCGCATCGGTGGCCTCAAACTGCGTCGCGGCCAGGCTGTGGGTAGCCCCCGCGGAGTCTTTGTAGGCACTTCGGTAAAACCCGCGCAACTTGTCATTGAGTTTCCCATTGAATATCAGACTCAGCTTCCACAGGCCTGCCTCAATGACCTTCGGAAAGATCAGGTGACAGCGCTCCAATGATTCTTCCATCTCGATGCGGCCGTCCTGCCGGCGCGTCCCTGCGTGTCCCACGCGCGCGGCCGTGATGTCCAGATCCACGGCATTGAGCACGATGTCCGACGTCGGCTGACGGACGTCCAGCGTAATCGCGAGGGAGCCCGTGAATGTGGCGCGGTCAAGATCCGGCTCCAATCGGAGGTCATAGCGCATCGGCAGCACATGCCGAGGCAGCCGGTGAGGATCGAGCGCTCTCGATGGCATCCACTGGTCCATATCTTCTCCTTAGGAGCCTGTCTGACATTGACCTTTCTACTGCAAAATCCTCAATGTATTCATCACCCGTTGCATCTGCGACCCATTGCAACAGGCATGCAATGGGTCCCCCGGCAACGGGTCCCCGATACACCTCCGGTTTTTCCGGGCCTGCGGCCTCGCATCTGGCCGGGTACCCACTGCCGGGGGACCCGTTGCGTTTGTCCTCATGCAACGGGTCGAACGTGCAATGGGTGTAACCTTCGCCTCGTCACGAACGGCAATGTCGGACAGGCTCCTTGGGTCGTCCGGTGATCAGTGGTATGGGAGGAACAGTCGACGCCAGGCCGAATCGGGCCTCAAGAGGAAGCCTGAACAGAGTCGCCGCGTTGCGGAGAAGGGTCCCGAGCACCTGCCGCCGTTCAACACGAGGAGTCGGAGCCGGTCCTGCAGAGCACTCATGACCTCGTGGCCGACTGGCTCTCGACGCCTTCCGGGGCGGCGACGAGCAAGAGATGAGTCCGCCCCACAAAGAGGCCGGTTTCAACAATGCCGGGGATCTGATTCAGTTGCGCTTCGAGATCTCGCGGGTTCGTGATCGCCGCGATGTGGACATCCACGATGTAGTGACCCGCTTCGGTATGGAAGATCTGGTCGTCACGCATGCGGAGCGTGGCTTTGCCCCCGGACACCTCCTCGATCTGTCTGGCCGTGCTCCCCCATCCAAAGGGAACGACCTCGATCGGCAGAGGAACGGTGTTGCCTAGAACCGGAACCTGTTTGGTATGGTCCACGACCACGATGAACTGTTTGGCCGAGGCAGCCACAATCTTTTCTTTCAGAAGCGCGCCGCCACCCCCCTTGATCAGATTCAACTGGGGATCGACCTGGTCCGCTCCATCAATGGCGACGTCGATCACCCATTCGTCCACGCTCTCGATCAGGGTGATGCCATGTCTCCTCGCGAGATCGGCCGTCTCTCGGGACGTCGGCACGCCGCGAATGCGCAGGCCCTTGCGGACTTGCTCCCCCAACGCGATGACCATGTGTTTGGCGGTTGACCCGGTTCCCAGCCCGACAACCATCCCGTCACGAACGTATTCGGCGGCCTTCAGAGCCGCCTGCCGCTTCAACTCGTCTAATGAGTCCACCTGGCTCATGTCGTTGACGCCCTCAACTGTGCCGCGACGACCGCCGCGCCCAGGAGCGCCGTCATCGGGTTCATAACCACGCGGACCGGGATGCCGCTCATCATGCGCTTGTACCGTCCTTTGGCCGTGAAGGCCCGCATGAAGGTCCCGTCCTTGAGCTTCTCAAGAATCTTCGGGGCTATCCCACCGCCGACGTATACCGCGTCCAAGGCCAAGGCTTTGAGCGCCAGATTCCCGGCCTCTGCCCCATAGATGGAGGCAAACAAGTCCAGCGCCTGCACGCTGATCTCCGCCTGTTTCTTCAACCCGGCTTCCGCAATGATCGGCGCCGGATCGCCGACGCGCAGCCGCTCGCCGAGCCAGGTGGGCTCATTCTTCTTCGTGTCTCGGAGGAACTCATAGATCGCATGCAGGCCGGAGCCGGATAAGACCCGTTCGTAGCTCACATGGAGGTAGGCCCCTCGCAGGTGACGCAGGAGCTCGATCTCGAGATCGCTGTTCGGACCGAAATCCGCATGTCCCCCTTCCGACGCTTGGGGCCGATACCGAGTCCCATCCCAATAAAGGATCGCTTCGCCGAGTCCCGTGCCCGCGGCGATCAGCGCGATGGCGCCCTTGGACGGGGGCGGGGTCCCGACGTTGAGCACTTCCACCTCGTCCTGGTTCAGTACCTCGAGGCCATGGGCCGTCGCTTCCAAATCGTTCAGCAGACGGACCCGTTCAATGCAGAACCGCTTGCCCAGCTCCGGCCCATCGACGATCCACGGGAGATTCGTCGTCCGGCATCGATTGTCGATGACCGGTCCCGCCACCCCGAAGCAAGCCGCCTGGATCGTCACCTCCGAAGCTGAGATCTCATCGGGCTCGTCCGACGGGTCCTCCTCTTCGGCTCCTTCCAGCGGCGGGGTGACCGGCGGATTCAGGAACTCGTCGACAATCTCGTCGAGTGACTGATAATCCGCGCTGACAAAGGTCTGTGTGCGAGCCGGCTCCACCCGTTCTTTCGTCCAGTCGAACAGGCCGAGCACGGTTTTCGTGCCACCGATATCCCCGGCAAGAATCATGGTCTCGTCATTCCTCGTGAGAACTATCCATCCGTGTCAGCCTCTGTAGTGTGGCCGCGGCAGGTCGGTCTAAAAACCATATCACGCGCCCGTCGATGGGCTGCACGAGCCGGGCAGGGTAGCGGGCCGGAGCCGCATCCGGCTCTTCGAGCACCGTTCGTACGGCCGACGCCTTCCCGCTTCCGGTTACAAGAAACAGAATGGTCCTGGCGTGGTTGATGACCGGCACGGTGATCGTAAGACGCTGCGCCACGCCCTTCGGCGCCTGATTCGTCACCACGAGCCGTCGGCGTTCGTCCAGCGCGGGGGTATTCGGAAAGAGGGAAGCCATGTGCGCATCGTCGCCGAGCCCGAGGAGAAGCAAGTCGAATCGAGGGATGGCCGGCGCCGCCAGGGCGAATTCTTTCCTCATCAGATCCTCATAGTTCT
>JACRLS010000068.1 GCA_016235225.1 Nitrospirota bacterium
TACGCCAGCTTGCGACACTCCACGACATCGGTCTCCGCCGCCTCGGCGCCCACAGATTTGAAATGCTGGTTGGGGGCCAGAATCGGCTTTGCCCCGGCACACCCCATCACCAAAAGAATGAGTAGCCCGCCCATACCCTGCCACCAGCCCCGCCGAAGCGTACCGCGCCGCGGATCCATGCCTGTCATGTCGTCACTCCTTTTCCGGGCCCAAGAGACTCCCGAACCTGTGTTCCTGTGACCCCTTTGACCACCACGCGCTTCCGTCGAGCCCCAGCGCCCGCCTTCATGATAACCCGGCTGAGTGTCACACCCAAGCAGGAGGCCAGAAATCGACACAGCGCCTCGTTGGCGGCGCCGTCGACGGGAGGCGCCGCCACGCGAAACTTCAGGGCATCCCCCTGCACCCCGACATACTCGGTGCGAGACGCCCGAGGCTGAATGGAAAGGACCAGAACCGCCCCTTCCGGACTGTCCTGTATGGGATCCGACGTGGGAACCTCGCGGGGACGAGGTGGAGTCACGCAACGTTTCACGAGGCTGGCTCCCCTCGCCTGAGCCGCTCCGCTAGAAGATCGCTTTGACGAGCTCCGCCATGCTCCGGTGCATGTCGGGGTCATCGGTAATGGGGCGGATGACGGCCGCTTCACAGGCCCGAGGCGGCGGCACGCCCTGCCCGATCAGCTCGCCGGCATAAATGAGCAATCGCGTACTCACGCCCTCTTCCAGACCGTGGTTGCGCAAGTTGCGGACCTTCTCGCCCAGCCGCACCAGCTTGATGGCCATCTCGCGATCGACCCCGGCCTCGCGCTCGAGGACAGCCGTTTCAATCTCGCGGGGGGGATAGCCGAATTCGATCGCCATGAAGCGCTGCTTGGTGCTCTGCTTCAGATCTTTCAGCACGCTTTGATAGCCGGGGTTGTAGGAAATGACGAGCATGAAATCATCCACCGCCTCAATGACCTGTCCCTTCTTCTCGATCGGGAGTAGGCGGCGATCATCGCTGAGGGGATGGATGATGACCGTCGTGTCTTTTCTCGCCTCGACGATCTCGTCCAGATAGACGATGGCCCCGTATTTCACGCCCAGCGTCAGCGGGCCGTCCACCCAGACCGTGTCGGAACCCTTGAGCAGATAGCGGCCGACCAGATCGGACGCCGTCAGATCCTCATGGCAGGCCACGGTAATCAACGGCCTCCCCAGCCGGAAGGCCATGTGCTGGACGAACCGGGTTTTCCCACAACCAGTCGGCCCCTTGAGCATGACCGGCATCCGCTTCTTGGCCGCCGTGGTAAACAACCCCACTTCGCCGTTCACCTCGGCATAGTAGGGTTCCGATGTCACCCGGTATGTATTGATGTCAAATTCTCGGCCTTTGTCCGTCATACGATCCTCATGCCCACTGACCCGCGACTGGTGCGGGCATTATATGCTTCCCTCGGCCCGAGGACAACCAAACCTACGGCACCAAACCTACGGCAGGGTCGCAATGGAACTCGGCACGAGGCGGAGGGGATGGTAGGCGCGTTTGGCTGCCGCCAGGTAAGGCAGCCCGGAGTCGTCCATGGTATTGATGAAGGTGAACCCGTTGGCCGCGGCCTCGCGACAGCACTCGCGAAAGATGAACGGCGCCAGGCCAGTCACCGTGCGATCCGCCACTTCCAGCAAGACGCAAAAGACTGAGCGGGACCGGGCATAGCCGAACGTATAGGCCAGCACCTCACCGTCGACCCAGACCACCCACCCGAGCAATCCCAACGCATCGGGACGCGTCAGGGCCTCCCGATGCGCCGACTCGGCATCCCCCAGCATGTGCCGGGCCACCCCGTCGATCGATCGTGCTTCCTGTTGTTGTCGCCATCGGCGAAACAGCGCCAGACAAGCCTCGCGATGCTCGGGCCGATAGACTCCGATCTCGCATCGGTGTTCGCGGAGCACCCGGTTGCAGGCGGCTCGCTGCGATTTGTATGAGTCTCCCGCTAGAGCGGCCAGATCGGCGGTCCGATAGAGATAGTCCGGATCCTTCGCTGTCATCCGGTAGCCCATGGTCTTGAAGCCTGCTGTCCATTCGATCGGCACATTCTCAATTCGGCTCACCGCCGAGCCGCGGTTCTTCTCGTGCATGGAGGCGAAGCAGGCGGCGAGCGCTGCAGGCGAGGGGCAATGGGCAATGGGCAATGGGGCAGACTCTGGCCTATCGCCTATTGCCTCGTGCCTCCTGCCTGCTGCGGCAGGCAGCGGCGGCAGCGGCATATAGACGCCGTCGACATACTCGGCGAAGAGGCAAAAATGACCGTCCACCTCGGCCCAGGTGTAGGTGAAGAGATCACGCCAGATCAGATGCGGCGCCAAGGCGTAGGCCGCCAGCGCCGTGTCGATCGACTCACAAGCCTGTTCGAGCCGCGAGCGATCGGCGATGGTGAACGGGCGAGTGATGATTCCCGCGACAGGCGAGACTGGCGAGACAGGCGCGACGCGGAGATCTCTCGTCTCGCTCGTCCCGCTTTTCCCGCTTCTCTCGCCTCGGCCCCATAGTCGCGCTGTCACCGCCAGCAACCTCCGTATGATGAGGACGTCATCCTGGAACCGGCCAATGAGCCGAGGATTGGTGGCGAATGGGGAAGATTCCCGCCTACCGCCTATCTCCGATAGCCCCTCGCCCCCCTCACCCCCCCCTCTCCCCTTGGGGGAGAGGGCTGGGGTGAGGGGATCCGACCACATCACCGCCAGCGGATAGAGCCGGCAATCCAGCGGGCGGCCTTCGTAGATACGGCAATGCGAGGTCGCCGAATCGAAGGCCGGACAGAGAAACCCCTCCCCGGTCGGGTTCGGCACCAGAGACACCTGCCCGCCGCGCCGGTCCGGAAAATGAGCGGGATCGATCCCTCGCGCGACGGACTCGATGATTTCCTGCTCGGTGAAGTAGGGCCGCAGAAAACTGTCCGCCTCGGGAAACCGGCAGCAGACGTCGCACCGGAAACACGTCGCACTCGGCACCATCTGCGGTAACAGGGGCAAGGCCTGGGATGAATTCCTGTCAGACGCAGGCACGGGACCCTCTCTTCCATAAAGAGACCCACGCCTCTACGGGCGAGGACCTTCCGCTGGATTGGAACCGCACCCATTCTAACACCGCACCTCCGGCCTCCACACCCCTCTTGACCCCTACCGAGTCTCAGCGCCATACTACCGCCGTTCATAGCCTGAATGAGGACAGCGGACATGGCGGGCGACTCGCACACCAGCGGCCGGCAGTACGACCCCCAGAACCTGCTCAACGCCCAACCCATTGTCGTCGCGCTGATTAATCCCGCCAGCTTTGAGATTCAGTACGAGAATCAGTCCGCGGTTGCTCGGTTCGGCGCCAGACCGAGCGCTAAGTGTTACGAGAAGATCAGCGGATCGACGACGCCCTGCTCGTTCTGCCGCATGTGGGAGACGGCCGAGACCGGGCGCAGCGCGTCGGCGGAAGTCCCGCTGCCCAACGGCGACTATCTTCTCTTCCAGTGGTCGAAGGCGGAGACTGCCGACGGGGAGATCCACATCGTCGAAACCATCACCGATATCACGGACACCAAGAAACAACAGCAGCAGATGCAGGTGCTGAACCGGCGGCTGGAGGAAATCAATCAGCAACTGGTCCAGCACAATCGCCGGCTCCAGGAACGCTCCATTCGAGACGGCCTGACCGGCCTCTACAATCATTCCTATTTCTGCGAAACCCTGACTCGTACCTTTGCGCAGGCCAAACGGACCGGCAATCCGCTGTCCGTGATGTTCCTCGATCTCGACAATTTCAAGCTGGTCAACGACGGGTTCGGCCACGGGGTCGGCGACCAGGTATTACAGGCCGTCGGGCGCCTGCTGGCCTCGACGCAGGGTACGGTGTCAGACCCTCCGCTCCTTCGCAGCAGCGATCTGGCCGCCCGCTACGGCGGGGAAGAATTCGTGGTCCTGCTCCCCGATACGCCGTTGGAAGGCGCGCTGGTGATCGCCGAGCGGGTGCGGCAACGGATGATGACTGTCGCGCACCAAGCGGAGTGCGCGCATCTGGGCTCGCTGGGCATTCGCGTGTCTTGCAGCATCGGGGTGGCCTCGTTTCCCAGACACGTCGCCACGCCGTCCGAACTCATCACCGCCGCGGATCAAGCCGCCTACCTGGCCAAGGCCGCCGGCAAGAATCGCGTGGCCGTGTACCAGGCGTAACCGGGCGCGCACGTCACCACGCGGATTCCAGTTCACCATGGTCCAGCGCGTGGCATGACGCCGCGCGATCGAGACGACTGCGCACTCTTGACTGAACAAGCCCCCCAGAACACTAGAGAAGGAGCCGACGTATGAAGCCGTCCCCCGCGCGCACCGTCTCCAACCCCCGCCCCTGGCCGGCCATCCTGCTCGGGCTGTCGTTCCTTGCCGCCACCGGCGGGTATTGGCGAGCCTTGATCGTCCATGACCAGCGTCAGCCGCCTGTCGTGCAGACGGATCAGGCTCCCAAGACGCTCGCGCATCAGGCACTCGGACATCCTCTGGCAAATCTGGCCTTGGTCGCCGGCTGCTTGCTCTCATTCATGCTCGGGTTCGGGTTCTATACCGTGCAATACGGGCGCAGGTTGAATCAGCAGCTTCGGGAAGAGATCGAAGATCACGAAGAAGCCCGGGAGAAACTTCGACGGAGCGAGACGCGTTTCCGCCAGGTCGTGGAACATATCTCCGAGGTCTTCTGGCTGGCGACCCCCGACAAGAAACGGTTTCTCTACATCAGCCCCGGATACGATACGATCTGGGGACGCTCGCGTGATCGCCTCTATCAGCGCCCCCTTGATTGGCTCGACGCGCTGCACCCGGAAGACCAGGAACGCATCCGCGTAAGCCTGGACACACTCGCCGCCGGAGGGTACGAACGAGAGTATCGCATCATCAGGCCGGATGGCTCCCTGCGCTGGATCCGCGACCGCGCCTTTCCCGTTCGCAACGAACGCGGCCTCGTCGAGGCGATCGCGGGGACCGCGGAAGACATCACCGAGCGCAAACGGGCGGAGCAGCAGCTTCGCGACACGGAAATCTTATATCGGTTGTTGTTGCAATCCACCGACCAGGGCATCTTCGGGCTCGATGCTGAGGGCCGCTGCACCTTCCTCAACCAGGCCGCTCAAGAGATGTTCGGATATCCACCCCAAAGCGTGTTGGGCGAGAACATGCACCGCCTCATCCATCACAGCTATCCCGACGGCTCGTCCTATCCGCAGGAGGCATGCGCCATTTTTTCCGCGTTCCGGACGGGGCGCGGGTGCCGGCGGGATACCGAGGTCATGTGGCGGAGCGATGGCACAGCATTCCCCGTCGAATACTCATCCTATCCCCTGTTCGACGACGGGGCGAACAAAGGGGCAGTCATCGCCTTCACCGATATTACGATCCGCAAGCAAGCGGAGGAGGCGTTGCGGGAAAGTGAAACGCGGTTCCGGACGATGGCGGACACCGCGCCGGTCATGATCTGGATGTCGGGCCCTGACAAGCTGTGCACCTATTTCAACCAAGGGTGGCTGGGCTATACCGGCCGGACCATGGAGCAGGAGCTGGGCAGCGGCTGGGCGCAAGGTGTGCACCAGGAGGATCTCGACAGGCGCCTGCGGACCTATGAAGAAGCGTTTGCGCGGCGTGAGCCCTTCCGAATGGAGTACCGCCTGCGCAAGGTGGACGGACAGTACGGCTGGATTCTCGATAGCGGCACACCCCGCCAGCTTCCGAACGGCGACTTCGCAGGGTACATCGGCTCTTGCATCGACATTACCGAACGCACGCGCGCGGAAGCTTCGTTGGATGAGCGCGTCCGCCTTTCGAGCTTTACCGCAGAGGTCAGTCTGACGCTCAATCGTGAGATGTCCATTGACGAGATTCTCCGTCGCTGCGCGGAGATGGCCGTGCACCACCTGGACCTGGCGTTTGCCCGGATCTGGACGGTGGAGCCCGGCGACTTGTGCGAGAGCTGCTTCAAGGCAGCGGACTGCACCGACCGAACCCAGTGTCTGCACTTGAGGGCTAGTGCGGGCCTCTCCACGAATCTTCACGGCGAGTATCGCCGGGTCCCGATGGGCGCGCTCAAGATCGGCCGGATCGCCCAAGGGACCGGCCTCATGTCCACCAACGATGTCTTAGGCGACGAACGGCTTCCCAACAAAGAGTGGATGCAACAGAACGGGCTGCAGTCGTTTGCCGGCCTCCCGTTGGTCATCGAAGGGGAAGTCTACGGGGTCCTGGGAGTCTTCGCCCGGATGCCCCTGCCCGAGGCGACCGTGCGGACCCTGGAATCAGTCTGCAACGGCATTGCGGCAACCATCGCGCGCAAGCGAACGGCGAGCAAGCTACAGTTGACGCAATTCACAGTCGATCACGCGGTAGACGCTATTTACTGGGTCGATCCTCGCGCCAAGATCCTGGAGGTCAATGATGCCGCCTGCACCATGGTGGGCTACTCGAAAGACGAGTTGTGCGCCATGACCGTCCAC